>NZ_RZOF01000048.1:0-26525 GCF_003998955.1 Mesorhizobium sp. M4B.F.Ca.ET.017.02.2.1
ATAGCGCTGAGCGGGCGAGCGGCTTCGGGGCGGGCGCAGGGGCTGGGTAGACTGGGCCGGACTCACCTAACTCACCGGGTCCAGCCACGACATGCATCGCCAAAGGCAAGGACCCTCCCCGCTGACCGCGGGCTCAGCCATGGCCGCTGAGGCTACCGCACTCTTCGTCAGTGCCGGTTTTCTTCTCAAAAGTCCGCGCAATTTCGAGTGAACGTAAGGATTTAACGAGCGTAGGGGAAAACGTCCGCAGAATATACGATGTGCCTCAGGGCCCGAGTGCTTATTCGGTCAAGATGATCTGGGCTAAGGCTCCCGCCTTCGCCGCAACGAAGGCGTACATCATTCCCTGGATGCCACCGCCAATGAACAATAGTAGACCATTATATCCCGCTGCCCATTTCTTCGGCTACGAGGTCGGGCCGGCGCTCGATCAACGTACGGCTGATGAAGCCCAGATGCTCGGGATTGGTGCATGGCGCGCGCCCCAGAAGGCTGTCCAGGATGCGGCGCGCTCGCCAGGCCAGCAGGCCAAAGTTCGGATCAGCCAGCCCGCGCTGTCCAAGGCAGGCGTTCTGAACGAAAAGGCGTCTGTCTCGCGGTCCGTCCCAGTACACCGAAAAATCCTCGCCGATGGCGAACTCATTGCCGATCTGCTCGAGGCGATCTGCGATCGGTTCCAGGAAGTCCGGCAGCGCGTTCTCGTACCCCGTGGCCAGGATGACGATGTCGGCGGTTACTTCTCCGATGTTATCCATGCCGCGCTGCAGCGTGAGCCTGTGCCCCGCCCCTGCGTTGATGCAGCGCGACACGTTGCAACTTGGCCGCAGTGTGATGTCGCATTGGTGTGGCTCGAGAAAGGCGTGGTGGTAGAGCGCCTGATAGACCGCGCGCAACGTGCTCTCTGAAATCCCGTCGGAGGCAAGCGCGAAACGCCGCAGGAACAGCTGGCGATGCACCTCGCTCATGGCCGCAAAACGATCCGAAAAGCAAGGCGTGAACAGCTCGTTTGTGAACGGGTGGTCGTCGAAAGGCATCTCGCGCGTCAAGACCCAAGTGATCGCCGCGGGCCGCCGTTCTTTCGGCCGGCCGACAAGGTGCAGCAGCAGCTCGGCTCCCGACTGTCCGCCGCCAACCACGCAGACATGCTTTTTGTGCACCTCAGGATGGATATGCGCTAGGTCTGATGAGTGGAACAGGTTGGGTCCAGTCCAGCCATGAAACTGAGGCGGAATTTGCGCCTGCTTGCCTATGTCGATGACGAGGTTTCTCGCATCAAGGACCGCGTTGTCCGTCCGCACGCGAAACTCGCCGTCAAAGCGGATTTCGCGAACTGCCTCGCCGCCACGGACAAGCGGATTCTTCTGGAACGCCCAGTTGAGATATTGGGCGAACTCGGCTCTGAGCACCCCGTGAAATTGCGCATTGAGGAAATGGTAAAGACGCCCGTTCTCGTGGAGGTAATTTACGAATGTGTAGGCTGATCGCGGATTGACCAGAGTAACCAGATCCTGGAAGTGGCCGACCTGGAGCTCCGCGCAATCGAAAGCGCTGCCTGGATGTCCGCGGAAATCGACCTGCCGGTCCAAGAACAGTGCCCCTTGCGCAATCTCTTCCTGTATCTGACACGCAAGGCTCAAATTAGACGGCCCAGCACCGATACCAATGCAAAAGAGGTCCACTTATCCTTGCTCCTCTAGGAGTGTTTCCCAACTCAGCGGCATGTGCGCGGCGACCGCCAGGCATTGAGCATTGCGAACCTCACAGGCATCCTTGAGCCGCGGTCCCGACTGAGAGGAAGGCAAAAGCCTGCGCGGCCTTCCAGATCTTGGGCTCAATGGGCGACATCGACAGCGGGCACCGCATCATCCGAACCCAAGAGCGAGAAGGACCGCGTGTGATGCTGTCGCGCAGCTCTCCGGATTTTACGGCGGCTCCTAGCGGCTGCCTCCACCCCAGGATTGGCTGTTTCCCGGTTACGACGGAAGCGGCTCTTTCTTCGAGGGGCGTAACCATGGATAACGGCTCGTAATGCGTTCGTAGACTGCCATGCATGCAGCGTGCCGGATAAAGAAAACGTCAAACCAACGAGTTCGCGTAATTCCAGCTCGTCTGGAACCCGACATTGTCGCACGCCCGACGATCGGGCAGAGGAAGCTCCGCGGCAGCGGCCCTTGCACACCGCAGGCCTGACAGGGGGCAGCCGCCGATTTGACCCGCGTCCGGGTACTGATCAGGGGCCTTCCAACAGGGTTCGCGCCCCGAGGCGGGGGTCCCCTGGTACACCCGCCCTGTGGCTTGGCTGCGGTCTGCTGCAGCCGTTCGTCTTTACTGCCCGTTACAGACGATCTCGCACGAGTTGGATGCACGAGAGCGTCCTGAAGCAGTCGAGGCGTCCGGTTTGGCTCTGACAAGCGTCGCAAGATGTTCGCGGATCCAGCCATGTCTCCGCAATCCGACCGGTAACCGACGACGACTTCGGACTGGTTGGCGGTCCTACGACCTGATCGGTGTTCCTACGGAACTGATCAGCGAGCCAAAAACAGCGGCAATGTGGTCTTCTCAAAGCTCCAGCTCGGCGGACCGCCGAAAATCCGCTCACGCAGCCGACGGCTGCCATAAGCACCCATGACTATCATGTCGGCGCAGGTGTCGGCCGCGTGCTGCGTCAGCACTGTGGCCGCCGATTTACCGGCGCTCTTAAGCAGGTCAACCGAGACCCGAGCACCGTGCCGAGTAAGATAGGCAGCGATGTCTGCTCCAGACTGCGCACCTTTCCCGTTGTTTTGCGCCTTCGGATCGACCATAGCGACACAAACTTCCTCAGCAGCGGATAGGAGACTAAGAGCTTCCCGAACCGCACGCGAGGCCTCTACGCGCGAATCCCAGCCGACCAGCACGCGTCGAGGCGACAGGGTCGCCTTAGCGCCCTTCGGCACGATGAGCACCGGCTTTCCGCTATCGAACAAGCAGCCGTTGACAACAGGAGGTCCGAGAGTCTCATCGTTGAGGAGGTCCGCTCCAACGATCGTCAGGTCAGCGCAGAGCGCCCGCTGTCGCGCCACTTCACCGAGGCTAGCCGGATCGCAATAGTCGGTGTCAACGTCACAGGAAAGCGACATAGCTTTCAGCCGTTTGAGGATATCCGCGGACCGTCTTTCCATTCTGGTCACGTCCTGTGAAAATTTCTCGATTTGCTGAAATCGATAATTCGGTACTGCAATTGCCTGTGCACGTCCCGTACCCCACTCGAGGGGCGGAGACGACATCAAGAGCAATGGAGGCGGTATAATCAGTACGGATAGGTGCGCGCCGACCTCGCCACACAGTCCGGCAGCTGTTGTGAGGTCCTCATCAGAATGATCAGCACCCGTCACACAGAATATGCTTTTAAATTCCATTTGCCTGCTTCTCTTGGTCTTCGTTAGGAGCGTCTGCGGCAACACCGCTCTCAGCGGAGGAAGAGAGAGCGGCACCACATTCGACCACCGATTTCAGTCGTCCGGCTTCTCGAGCGAGTAGCCGGCCGACCTGACGGTGCGAATGACGCTGCCGGGCAAGGCCGTTTTCAGCGCCCTCCTGATTCGGCTGATATGGACATCGACGGTGCGTGCACCGACATGAATGTTGGGCCGCCAGGCCGCCCCGATAAGCTCGTCCCGGCTGAAGACCTTGCCGGGGGCCTCAATCATAAGCCGCAGCACGTTGAACTCGATCCGTCCGAGATGGATGTCGTGGCCATTACCGCGAACCCGATGGGCATCGAGCTTCATCTCCAGGCCTCCACAACAAATCCAACTGTCGTTTTCAACCCCGTTCGAACCACGCTTGGTCAGCCCGAGCCTCGCCCGCAGGCAGTCGAGCAGCTTGGCCGGAGCCACCGGCCGCACAAAGCTCTCAACGCCTGCCTTCAAGAGATCGAGGTGCTGGTGCTCGGCGCCAGGCGCGATCAGGGCGATGATGGGCAGGTCGGTGGTGCGCGGTTCCCGCTTGAGGTGGGCGCAAATTGCGGACCCGTTTATGCTGGCTGGGTCGCAATCCAGCACTACGGCCTGAAGCTCCCGTTGTTCGGCCAAGGCCAGCGCAGCCTTCGCGCCGTCTGCCGTCTCACTGCTGAAACCGTCCACCTCCAGTATGTGACTGTAGAGCAGATAGAACTCGGCATCTTGCGAGCAGATCAGGACCAGCGGCTTCTTCATCGGCGATACCCCAGCAACCTGGTCGGCCTCGAGCCCCTGGATCGAGGGGGCTGGCCAAAAAAGTTTCTCGCGTCCGTCATGATGGCCTTTCTCGAAAATCGCGCCCATCATGCCAGCGCCACGTGGGGAAAGGCTTCGATGACTGCAATCCCATCGTCGACCAGCTTCGTACCGGCCGTGGCGAGCTTCAGGAGCGTCTCGAAGCCAAACCGGTGGACATCGCGCAGCGTTTTGGACAAAACGACCAACCGTCCGGTCGTGAAAAGCACCCGACCAAAACCCTCATGGCTCACCTGGATCATCGGCGATGCCATAAGGCCGCAGCGCTCCTCGATCGCAAGCCCGATGGCGGCGTAGTACTTGTCGAGCCTCCACAGCACGTCCGGATCGGGATCTCCGATGATCGGGATCGCTCGGCGCTGTTCCTTGGTAATAATGAAGTCGCCCAGCAGCTCGGCGTCCGCTTTGCGTTCCCACGAGCCATAGGAATCCTGAGCACGGATCAGCCGGACGAGGCATTTGACGAACGGGGTGCAAAGAGCCGCCTCGTCTTCGGCGACGGCTGGGGGGATTGCGGGGTCAGACATTTGGCGTCCTCCTCTTTTCAGTCCTCGTCCTCGAAGGACGGTTTCGTTTCGGCAACGCCCGCTTGCGCCAGCACCTTGCGCAGCCAGGGCGGAGGACACGTCCTGAGCATCATCTGCGTGCGCAACAGCACCTCTTGGATGGATTGGGGCTCCGCCACTTTGATCGGGTGGATTTTTGCCGCGACAACCTTGGCTGCCGAAGGTCCGCCAATCGCCAGACAAAACAGCAGATGACAGCCCTTCAGCGCATCCACCTTGGGCGTGATGCGGTCATCGCCCTCGGCCCGATGCTCCCCGCTTTCATCCGAAACGTCATCGAAGGCCACGGCTTCGACGAGGTTCCACTCCTCGCGCGTCACGTCGTAGACAGCAAAGCGTCTGGCCGACCCGAAATGGGCGTTGAGGTCCTTCATGTCCTGAGTGGCGATCGCGACGCGCAATGCGCATGCACGTTGTTCCGGCATCGGTGCGAAAACCTCATTACTGACCAGCGAGAGGCGGCGAACAGCGTTCATCTGATATTTCTCGATTACGGAGTGGATCAAGCGCCTCAGGAGTGGGCGCGTGTTGGTTGGCCTGGAAGATGTTGGCGACCTCGAAGATCAGGTCGCGGGTGCCCTGATAGAGAATTGCGAGCTTGTGCTGGCTGCCTAGTCGATCGAAGACCGGGAACCCGATGCGCATGAGCGGAATTCCGAGCCGCTCCGATGCTTGGCGCCCGTGCGAATGCGTGACAAGCAGGTCAGCACCGACGGCAAGACTTTCCAGATCGCCGAGATCGCCGATCTGAACCGAAACCGCCGGGACTTTCTTGAGAATTTTAGACCTGTCGGTCGTTGTGACGGCCGCGGCTATCTCGGAGCCGAGGCCAGCAAAGAAGGCTGCGAGTTGGAACAGCTGGTCTGGTTCGGCAGCGATGGCAATTTTCTTGCCGCCGAAATGGAAATGTCCGTCGAGCATCGCGTCCTGCAATTGCGCCCGGCGCCGGCGCACGCGGGCCGGTACCGCCGCGCCCGAAATCGCAGACAGCAGCGACACGAAGCGGTCCGTGTCCTGCAGCCCAGTCAGTGACTGGAACAACACGTAAGGCACGCCGGTCAACCCGTGCAGCACTCTCGCCGGACGGCGCATGTGCTCACCGATGGCGATGCATTGCATGGCCGTGCCCAACTCGCGAACGTCCTCGACGCTGGTGCCGCCGTATGTAGTCGCTACCCAGCGGTCAGGAACCGTACCGTCGAGCGAGCCTGAAATGTCGGGCAGAATAACCGGCTTGAGCCCAAAGCTTTCAACCATGTCACGCATATGCTCGACGTCGGCGACAGTGAGGTTGCATCCGGGCAGGATCGCGATCTTCTTCGGCTGCCGCGCACGTTCGCCCGAGCGTGTAATCCCTTTGATCATTGCGGTGACTGCCCTGGCCCAGCCCTCTTCGATCGCGCCGTCAAAATCCGGCGTGTTGGCCAGCACGACCTCCGTACCCGCAAGCTCTTGCGTGTGCTTCAGCTTGACGTTGGCGATATCACCCGCGCAATCTTCGCCACGCGTCTCCACGAGCGCGGTCGTGCACACCCCGATCAGCTTTGGCTTCGTGCGGTTCTTGAGGTTGAGGATCGCCTCTTCCAGATGGTCGGCTGCGCCGAGGATGGTCGCCACCTCATCCATCGCCGTAGTCTGCAAGGGAATCGCTTCTTTGAAGTGCCGCACGAAGAGAACGAGCGCAAAGCTTGTGCATCCCTGGCTGCCGTGGAACAGCGGCATCGCACCGTCGACGCCAAGAAAGGCAAAGGCGGCACCCAGCGGCTGCGACGACTTCAGCGGGTTGACCGCAGCCGATTTGCTCTGGAGAAGGATGCGGGCCATCGGTCGCCTCAACACTCGTGTGCCGTCGCGCATGCGAATTCATCAAACAGGTACGCGGTCTCGTTCCTCGTGCACGGCAATTCGCCTATCAGATCAGGCTGGCAATCCCACGGGGCCGGCTGGCGCACCTGAGACCAGATCGGATTGTGAATGGCGAGGTCGATCTGGCGTACGAGTTCCACCATGCCGTCATAGCCGGCATAAGGATGCTGGCGCTCCTGGTTGATATCGAGCCAGGGCGTCTTGGCCTTGAGCGCAATGAATTGCGTGCGACCGCCCGACAGCATGATATCGGCCCTGTGTTCAGAGAGCATGGCGTACAGCTCGCGCGCAGCCATGGATTCGAACATGTGCTTGTCGTGCTTGAGAACTTGTTTGATGCGCTCCTTGTCCTGCACCGTAGATTTCTTGACCGAGGTGCCGACGATCTCGATTCCGATCTCCATCAGCGCATGGACAACCGACCAGGACTTCACACCGCCTGTGTTGAGCAGCACGCGCTTGCCTTGGAGCCTTTGCCGGTAGGATTCGAGTTTCTTCCACGCGATCGCCTCCTGCTGCGCGATTAGCGTCTCTGTGCGCTCGAGGATCTCCGGATCGGCGCCCTTCCTCACCAGCAGCCTGACAAGGTTGCGAAGAGCTTGCGATGTGTCGGAGATGCCATAGAAGGAGCCCTCGAAGAACGGGATGTCCCAGCGCTCCTCCATCTTGCGGGCAAGACTGATCAGCGCGGTCGAGCACACCATCATTGCCGCCCGGGCGCGGTGCGCGGAAGCAATGTCGCGGTAACGCGCATCGCCGGGAATGCAGGCGCGCACCCGGATCCCGAGCCGATCGAGGAGCGGCTTTACAAGCCAGAATTCGCCCGAGAGGTTGAATTCGCCAAGGATGTTGATGTCGTAGGGCCCAGAGTCGTCGGGTTCGACCGTGCCGATGACATGATCGAGCAACGCCTCGGCGGCGAGCTTGTTGCCGAGGTTCTTGGAGCCTGCCAGGCCAGGCGCATTGATCGGCACCACGGCCAAACCGAACTTTTCCGTGGCGCGTTTGCACACGGCCTCGATGTCGTCACCGATCAGCGCCGTTACGCAAGTCGAGTAGACGAAGATCGCCGGCGGCGCGTATGTGTGCTTGATCTCGCGGATCGCCTTGAAGAGTTTCCGCTCGCCCTGCCCCATCACCAGGTCGAGTTCGGTGAGGTCGGTCGTGAAGCTTGTCCGCCACAAGGTCGGTCCTGACGAAACCGCACCACGGTTGTCCCAAGAATTGCCCTCGCAGGCAAGCGGCGCATGGACCAGATGCGCAACGTCGGTGATCGGCTGCAGGACGATCTTGGCTCCGTCAAAGGCGCAGCCGCCGGCTGCCGCCCCTGGTGTCAGCGACTTCGAGCAGCCCTCCTTGCGCGCCTTGGCATCTTTGCCACGGTTCTTATCGCAGGCGGGCTCATCGAAGGCGTCCTTGATTTTGGCGCTGAGGGAGGACATTGCTCAGCCTCCCCAGTCCATTGGGCAAGGAATGGCCTCGGCGAAAAGCCGGCCACGGCTCTTAGCGCGTGAGGTCATAGGAATAATCCGTCACACCCGTCTCGCTCGTCTCGCGATCGAGTTTGTCGAAGATCTTGTCGAGGATCGTCGTAAGCACGCGCAACGCGCCCTGGTAGCCAAAGAGCGCAAAGCGGTGATGATGGTGCCGATCGAAGATCGGAAACATCAGCCGGATCAGCGGCGTTCCGGTGTCGCGCTCCAGGTACTTGCCGTAGGAATTGCCGATCAAAAGGTCCACCGGCTCGGTAAAGAGCAGTGAGCGCAGCGCCCACAGGTCCTTGCCCGCCCAAACCTGGGCAGCCTTGCCGAAAGGCGAGGATGCTAGCAGCTTCTTCAAATCGGCTTCCCATGCCGAGGTGCCATTGGTGGCGAGGCAATGGGTTGGCTCGCCGCCGGTCTCCATGACAAAGCGGGCCATCGCGTGAACGAAGTCGGGATCGCCGTAGATGGCGTATTTCTTACCATGCAACCAGGATTGGCTGTCCGCCATGGCGTCTACCAGTCGGCCGCGCTCGAGGCGAATTGCCTCGGGGATCTCCTTGCCGGAAATCGCCGCGACCTCCATCAGGAATTCGTCGGTCGCCTGAACGCCGAGCGGATAGTGGAACGAGGCCGTCGCCTGCCCGACCTCCTCGCAATAGCCCAGCGTCTTTCGGGTGTTGTGATGCTGCAGCGAAAGCGTTGCCTCGGCGTTGAGGGCCTTCTTCACCTCGTTGATCTTCGTGCCCCCGTCATACATGCGGTATTCACCGTCCGAAGGCGTATCGAACTGGTCAGAGGCATCCTGGATGAATGTGTAGGACACGCCCATTACATCGAGCAGGCGCTTGAGCTCCCGGTTGTTGCCGACGCAGAAGCCGTCGAAGCCCGGAATGATGTTGATGGCTCCTTCGACTTGCGTACGCTCCTGGCCTTTCCAGAAGTGCTCCAAAATGCCTTTGACCATGTTGTCATAGCCGTCGACATGACTGCCAACGAAGGCCGGCGTGTGGGCAAAGGGCACGTCGAAGTCGCGCGGGACTGAATCTTCGTCCTTGGCGTTCTGGATGAAGCTGTGCAGGTCGTCGCCAATGACCTCTGCCATACAGGTCGTCGACACGGCAATCATCTTCGGGTCGTAGAGCTGGTAGGTGTTGGCGAGCCCGTCGACCATGTTCTTCAGGCCGCCAAACACCGCCGCATCCTCGGTCATTGAGGAGGAGACCGCCGCGGCAGGCTCCTTGAAATGGCGCGACAGGTGCGAGCGGTAATAGGCGACGCAACCTTGGCTGCCGTGGACGAAGGACATGGTTCGTTCGAAGCCGGCGGCAGCGAATACCGCACCCAGCGGCTGGCAGGCCTTGGCCGGGTTCACGACAAGCGCTTTGCGGGCGAGGTTCTTTTCGCGGTATTCCCACGTCTGGGTGAAATCGCGCTGATCGGAAACGATCTCATCGGGGTGCGGACATTCGAAGTTTAGCTTCTTCTCAGCGAGCATCTTTCTGTATTCCGGCTCGCGGAACAGGGGAGCGTGATCGAGAATTTTTTCAGCCGACTGCGGCATGATGATTACCTCTTTTGCATCTGGCTGCGCGGTACGGCAGCTCAGGACGTCAAGACGTTCCAGGCTCCGGCGGATCAGAGGCCGCGGGAGTTCACCGTCTCAGTGGGAGACTGGGGCTAAAGCAGATGTTTATTCGGCAGCCATCGCCCGCTCATCGCCCCGGCTTCTTTTCCAAGGCGCGTGGAATAGGTCCCAGACCGGGTTGTTGATGGCGAGATCCACATCACGTGCGAAAATGGCAAAGCCATCGTACCCGTGATACGGGCCTGAATAATCCCAGGAATGCATCTGGCGGAACGGTATGCCCATCTTCTGCACCGGGTATTTTTCTTTGATTCCCGAGCCGACCAGATTTGGGCGAATCCCTTCGATGAATTTCTCCAACTCATAGCCGGTCACGTCATCATAGATCAGCGTGCCGTTCTTCACGTAGTGGCCGGTGCGCTGATAGTCGTCGCTGTGGGCGAATTCATAGCCGGTGCCCACGATGACCATGCCGAGGTCCTCGTAGGCCGTGACGACGTGGCGGGGGCGCAGGCCGCCGACATAGAGCATCACGGTATTTCCTTCCAGGCGCGACAGGTACTTGGCGATGACCGCATCAACAAGCGGCCTGTACTTGGCAATGACCTTTTCGGTCTTTTCCTCGATTTCCGGCCCAAAATGCTTGGCTATGTTGCGCAGAGAGGCTTCGATCTGGGAGGGACCGAAGAAATTGTACTCCATCCAAGCGACGCCATACTTTTCCTCCATATGCCGACAGATGTAGTTCATCGACCGGTAGCAGTGGATAAGATTGAGCTTAGCCTTCGGGGCGCGCTCGATCTCTGCGAGTGTGGCGTCACCCGACCAGTTGCCGACCACGCGCAGCCCTATCTCCTCAAGCAGTATGCGCGAGGCCCAGGCATCGCCGCCGATATTGTAGTCGCCGATGACGTTGACGTCGTAGGGGCCGGCCTCGAACTTGACATCCTTTTTGTCGAAGACCCAATCCCGGATCGCATCATTGGCGATGTGGTGGCCAAGCGACTGCGAGACGCCGCGGAAACCCTCGCAGCGTACCGGCACGATCGTCTTGTCATACTCCTTGGTCTTTTTGCGAGAAACCGCCTCGGTGTCATCGCCAATCAGGCCGATAGGGCATTCGGATTGCACGGTGATGCCGTTGTTAAGCGGAAACAAGACTTCAATCTCGTCAATGATCTGTTCCAGCTT
Source organism: Mesorhizobium sp. M4B.F.Ca.ET.017.02.2.1 (assembly GCF_003998955.1). Lineage (NCBI taxonomy): Bacteria > Pseudomonadati > Pseudomonadota > Alphaproteobacteria > Hyphomicrobiales > Phyllobacteriaceae > Mesorhizobium > Mesorhizobium sp. M4B.F.Ca.ET.017.02.2.1. Next base: position 10,949 of record NZ_RZOF01000048.1, read on the forward strand.
CTTGTCGCCGCCGAAGACGATGTCCTTCTCCTGGAAATCGGAGGTGAACTGCATTGTCCCGAACGTGTCGACGCCCGTCGTACCGACGTAGTAGTTGCGGCGCTGCGACCAAGAGTATTGGCCGCAGCCGACCGGGCCGTGCGAGATATGGACCATATCCTTGACTGGCCCCCACACCACGCCTTTCGAACCCGCATATGCACAGCCGCGAATCGTCATCACCCCGGGAATGGACTTGATGTTCGATTTGACGTCGCATTCGGAAAGGACCTCGCTTTCCCCGCCAGCCTCGTTGCCGCTCTTTGCGACGTTGAGGTGCTTCTTGCGGCGCTTCGCCGCCTTGTCGGGATAATGCGACAACACCTCTTCGATAAGCTTCGCATGAAGAGCACCGTCATTCTCGTATTCCCGGCTCATGAGTCCCCTTTCAAGGTTGGGTGACGCCTCAACGAATAGGCGCCGTTCTCTGCAAGGCGCGCCGATTCATGGCAGCGCTAATGTCACTACTGGGCCGCCGCCTTCGCCGCTTCCTTGGAGTGAAGCTCGGCAAGCATCTGCTCGTCGGTCTTCATGATGCCGAAGTCGAGCAGCATCTCCTCCAGCTCCTCCATGGTGATCGGCGTCGGGATCGTACCCTGGCCCGAATTGGCGTGGATCTTCTCGGCCAGAGCGCGGTATTCCCCTGCCTGCTTGGAGTCCGGCGCGTACTGGATCACCGACATCTTCCTGAGTTCGGCATGCTGGACGATGTTGTCGCGGGGCACGAAGTGGATGAGCTTGGAATTCAATCGGCCAGCCAGTGCTTCGGCCAGATCGAGTTCACGGTCGGTTTGACGTTCATTGCAGATCAGCCCGCCCAGCCGCACACCGCCCGAATGGGCATATTTGAGGATGCCCTTGGCGATGTTATTGGCGGCATAGAGCGCCATCATCTCGCCGGACATGACGATGTAGATCTCCTGGGCCTTGCCTTCGCGGATCGGCATGGCGAAGCCGCCGCATACCACGTCGCCGAGGACGTCATAGGAGACATAATCGACATCGTCATAAGCGCCATTCTCCTCGAGGAAATTGATCGAGGTGATGACGCCGCGGCCGGCGCAACCGACACCCGGCTCGGGGCCGCCGGACTCCACGCACTTGATGCCTCTGTAGCCGACCTTGAGCACGTCCTGGAGTTCGAGGTCTTCCACCGAACCTTCCTGTGCGGCGAGATCCAGGACGGTATCCTGAGCTTTCGAATTCAGGATCAAGCGTGTGGAATCGGCTTTGGGGTCGCATCCTACGATGAGGATTCTCTGCCCGAGGTCGACAAGGGCGGCGAGCGTATTTTGGGAGGTGGTGGACTTGCCGATGCCGCCTTTGCCGTAAAAGGCGATCTGACGCAGACCTGACATAATAGCTTTCCTTCCTTCGTTCTAATCATCGCGACTGCCCGCGACACAAGTGCCGATAGGCAGCTCGTGCCGCCTCACACCAAGCATCGCAAAAAGCGTACCAGCGTGATCGGCCGATCCGAGAAGAAACTTCGTTATTAAATTCCAGCCACTTAGACGGCGGCAAAACGCGCGAGCGGGCCTTTCAGGCGTCTGTCACGGACACGACAAAGCCGACACAGATTGTCGTGCGCCATCGAAACCGCCCTGTGTCGAGCTCGAAGCGGGATAATGGGGAGCTAGCCCAAAGCTGATGGCGAGACCATCGGAAGACGTCGGCTATTGTCTTTCCAGCCTGCGGTCGCTGGATGAGCAGGAGCCTGGGGCTTGACCGCCGCGCGGAATAGTTCAGGCAGGCTTGCGGAGCGGGAACGCCGGCGGCCGATAGACATCCGCGCTTAACCTTTCATAGCCCGTCTACGAGTTGGTTCCGCCGACGCGCTATATCGAAGGCAAATAATTCAGTACCTTAGCACGAGATCATTGATATTTTCAAAAAGATACGTATTATACGGATATAACGGATTATCGGGACAATTCTATGTCGGTCATTAGCTCGGTTGAATTTCAGCGCAACTTAGGGGTGTATCAGGACAAGGCGCTAGCGGAACCCGTGATCATCAGCAAGAATGGCCGCGAACGGCTTGTGCTGCTTTCGGTCGATGAATACCAGCGCCTAAAGGCGCATCGTGACGGCACTAGCGCGGGGCCTGAGAACGCAGCCCCCCCTGCTTTGCAGAGCACGGCGCACTTTTCACTTAAGAACCAAATACCAACCGAGCCACTAAGGGAATTGCTGTCGCACTTTCATTCGATCAAATCTGCCTTCGTGTACGGTTCAGTCGCCAAAGGCACGGACACAGAACGCAGCGATATCGATTTGATGGTGGTCGGCGATAACCTGAACCTCTCTGAACTTTATTCAGCCGCACAAAACGCGGAACTGAGACTAGGCCGAAAGGTCAGTCCGACATTTCTGTCGCCGGAGGAATGGCAACGAAAGGCGTCGCAGAAAGGGTCGTTTGTCCGAAAGGTAAGTACCCTTCCAAAGATTTTCCTCATCGGCTCGGAGAAAGATTTACAAGCGTGGGCAAGCAAGAACTAGACAACCTCGTAAAGATTGGGCTGATGAAAAGTGAGCCCCCATCGCTGTCCGAATATGACGGCATGCTGGGTGGCGCCCGCAAGAATTTAACTGACGCACAGAAAGGTCTCGACCCCGACAGCCAATTCACTCTCTTATATGGAGCTGCGCATCGGCTTGCCCTGGCAGCCCTACGCCGCGAAGGCTATCGCTCGGACAATCGCACTTCGGTGTTTCAAGCGCTCGTTCATACCGTCGGAACCGACAAGGCTGACATTCAGATTTTTCTAAAGCGCACAACGAGCGAAACCTCTCCGAGTACGAGGGGCACACAGACATTGATGCCAAATTGCTAGCTAACCTTATTGAGTGCACCACGAGGCTAGAGGTTTCGGTTGGCAAACTAGAACCGCCAGAAGATGACGAGTGAGCGGCAACCGAACGCGCGGGCAAGGGGTTGCGCCTTTTCGTTGTTGGTCAGCACGGTGCGCCACTACGGCTTCTCGAGAACGCTCACGATGTAAGTAGCCACCCGCTTGTCTGCATAGGGCTAATATGCACCTGGTCATGATAGATGGGCATACTGCCCCGCGGGGAGAAAGAGCGAGGGCAAACGGCGCTATGTAGACAATGAGTACAACCGCCGAACCCATGGCCGGCGCCATCATGCGCGTGAGACCCCGTTGTGGGCGAGGCTCGCGACTGGCTGCACGATCCTAGCCGGCCTGCTTGCCATTGAGTTTGGTCCCGCCGCGGTAGGCTGCGGCATCAAGGGCAACATCAGCTACAACTTGACCTCTGCATGATGAGAGCAGCTTTTACACCAGGTGCGCAGCACATGTCTTTAACGAACGCATCGCCTTCAAGAATATAGAGAGCAATTCGGAAAACCGAGTAGTTGGCGGCGAAGCTAAGAGAAGGTATACACCGCCCTCTTGTTACCCCAGAGTAGAACGTGCAGCTGCGGCAAGACGCGGGCTTCGAACCACCTGTCGCTGGTCACCTTTTCGGCCAGCTATTCCATGCGCATCATATTCCGTCGGACTCGACAGAGACGTCTTCATTGCCACGGCGGGGCGGCGTGTGATTGCCGGGTTGCAGACAAACCTCGCCGCGACGTCTTTGGGACGAGTGGTGCCGGCACCGAATCCCTATCCTTTAGACTAGCCAGCTTGGGGAGCGCCGTCAGACCGCCAGACCGGAAGAGGAGGCTTCGCGCCAATTTGTGCCAAGAATGTTGGACCGTGCGGAACCGCTGGGGCGGCGCTCAACTCTGGCGCAGGATGAAGCGTCGATTGGGTGAATGAAAAGGGCGCGCGTTCACGGGTAAAGTGAGGTAAATCGCTGGATGTCTGCCGGATCAACGTCAACCGGTTCCATCGCCACCATCCACTCGACGTTTTCGGCGCACGGCGGCGTCGTCAGTGAGCCCTCATAAGTCCAATAGCCAAGCGACGCTGGCAGAAGCCAGTTGGGATTCACCTCGTCGATCGTAACCTCCCCATTCGGCAGTTCGGGAAAGGCCGCAGCAAGGGCAGCAAAGCTGGCATTTGTCGCGCCGGGCGTTAAAAAGACGCCCAGCACGCCCAGAGTACCACTTTGCGTGTCCTTGTGAACGAAATGCACCTCCAGCGGGAAGCTCTTGCCCGCCACGTGATGTTCGCTTGGCGCATGGAAATGGAACTGTACCAGTTCGTAGACACGATCGCCGCGGGTCAGCGTGCTGCCTTGTGGCATATTGATTTGAATGGTGTGGCCGTTGTTCACCATATTGCCGCCGCCCTTGTGCCAGCCGATGGCGATATGCGGGATATCCGCCTTGACCGCGCTGTTGATATCGATCGGCGATTGCTGCGTGCCGGCAGAGCATACGAAATTTTTCTTATCCAGATCAGCCCAGTGCTCCGGTCCGACCGGACCGGTGTATCCCCAATGGGCACTGGTCGCTTGGGCGGCTTGAACGCAAATCCGGCATGCGCCGAGCGCAACCAACCCTTTGATCAGGTGACGACGATACATATTGCTTTTGCTCCTCTTGCGAACTGATGTTGGTGGCTGCCCTAATGGACCCGTGATGGCCAATCGGCGCGGCCACTATTGTCCTTTGCAACTGACGGATGCCCGCATGCCTTGGCGTGCTTTTATAAGTGCGGCTGCCGTTTCTCGGCCGGCCGGCTTCTGCAGCCCGCAACGGACGCAGTTTCAACCAGCTAGACGATAAAAATTCGAGCAGACCAGCGCTTGACCCCCGCCGCAAAGGCACAGGCGAAGGTGATCACTGCGCGGCTCGCCGTTCGCGCCTGAGGCCGCATCGCTACACTTTACACTCGCCGCCCAAGGAGACGCAGGCGACCCCAATACGTTTTCATCGCTACTCCTGACGCAGCCGACGACGCCACGAAGACGTTGCTATATTTCACGTCGGGCCAGTGAGGAAATCGATCTTCTTTATGGAAGGCATTTACGCAATGGATGCATTCCCATGCACATCGCCGTTCTGTTTAGCAGCTGCCGTTGACCGGCGGGCCAGCCCCGTTGGGCGTTCTGGTGTCTGACAGTCGAGCGTCAGGCCGGACAATGAGATACATCGATAAGAGCTGAACAAGGATGAGGGGATGACGTGCTTGCGACGGAGGAAACAGTCAAGCAGGTGGGGCGAGAAGGCCAGTTCTTGCGGATTTCAACTTTGCGTGACGACAGCTCATCGGAGTCAAGGTGACACACGCCGGCAGCGGGTGTCCGGGCGGTTTCCAGCCGCACAATCGCGAGACCGCTGGCGCGAACAAAGCTCGGCTGTACTCGGCACGCGAAGAGAGCCTGCCAAGCCGTCGGAGCCCGGCCTTCCGGTGCGACGCAAGCCGCAGACTAGACCGCCCTCTTGTTACCCCAAAGCAGAACGTGCAGCTGCGGCAACACGCGGGCTTCGAACCACCTGTCGCTGGTCACCCTTTCGACAAGCCATTCCATTCGCATCATTATTCCGTCCAAGTCGACAGAGGCGTCTTCACTGCCGGGGCGCGGCGGCGTGTGATTGCCGGGTTGCAGATAGATCGGAAGGTGCGGATATCGCGCCGCGACTTCTTTGGCGTAGGCATAGTCACTCTCGTCGAAAACGACGAGCTTGAGCACGATTTGCGGCTTCTCTTGCGCCGCTTCGAGGCACGCCTCAAACGCAGCCCAACGGGTCGTCATTTCGCTGGACGGCGGCTTTGGGCTAAGGGTCAGCACGTCAAGATCCGCAAACCACTCCCTCACCACGGAACCCTGCGTTTCCAGTGCAAAACGATAGCCCTCGCGATGGCCTCGTTCTATGAGGGGACCGAACGGCTGAATGGCCGGGTTGCCGCCTGACAAGGAGACCATAACCGGCCTGCCGCCGGAAAGCGCATGGACGGTTTGCCACACGGCATCGATCGGCATCGGTAGCCATTCATGGCGATACTGATTGTCCACCGCGTGAAGGCTGTCGCACCATGAACAGCGATAATCACATCCGCCGGTTCTGATGAACACCGTCGGCAAGCCGATGAGCACGCCCTCGCCCTGGATCGTCGGCCCGAATATCTCGCTCACACGGATTACGGGATGCATGTCGGTCACGGACGGTATTCCGCCCAAGTTTTCGGTGTTTCGCTAACGCGCACGGCCGCGGTCTGCGGCAGACGTGCCTTGCACCATTCATAGAAATGTCTGGCCAGGCATTCCGCCGTGACCTTCTCATGTCCCAGCACGTCGTTGAGGTGCCGATGGTCGAAGCTCTCGTCAATGTAGCGTTTGAGCGGCGCCAGATCGTGATAGTCGCGCACGAAGCCGTGGGCGTCCAGTTCCTTGGCCGACAGCTCCACTACGACGACATAGTTATGCCCGTGCAGGCGCGCACATTGATGGTTGGGAGGCAAGGAGGTGAGCTGATGCGAGGCCGAGAAGTGGAATTCCTTGCTGATGTGGAACATTACGCGCGCCTCCTGCGCAGCGCCTCGAGCCAGAAATCGGCGTCCTCGTAGTCGGTGGGATCAGCGTGCCCGGCGAGATGGAACGCTTCGCGCCGCTCGACGCAGGTCCCGCATCGTCCGCAGTGACGCACGCCGCCCTTGTAACAGGACCAGGTCTCGGCAAACGGGGTGCCGTATCTTGCGCCATCCGCAACAATGTCAGCTTTTCCGAGATTCACATACGGTGCATAGAGGCGTATCTGCGCATAGCCGTCGAGCGCGCGGTCTTGCATTGTCTGGAAAGCTTCAATGAAGGCCGGACGGCAATCGGGATAGATGAAGTGGTCCCCACCATGCATGGCCGCCGCCACCGCTTCGGCGTTGTGGGCGGCGGCGAGACCGAAGGCGATTGCCAACATGATGGCATTGCGGTTCGGCACCACCGTAATCTTCATCGTGTCTTCGGCGTAGTGGCCGTCCGGCACGTCGACACTGTCGGTCAGCGCTGAGCCGGAAAGGCCACGGCCGATTTCGCCGATGTCGATGATCTGGTGCGGGACCTTCAGTCGCTGCGCGCAAAGAGCGGCGAAGCCCAATTCCTTCCTGTGCCGTTGGCCATAGTCGAAAGATAGAAGGCCGGTGAGTTCGTGCTCCGCTGCCACCATGTGAGCAAGGGAAACGGAGTCCAATCCGCCAGAGCAGACGGCGAGAGTCTTCATCATTGGTATCCTTGTTTTGACCGGGTAAGGCTGCGACCGGAGATTTCTCTGCGCCCCCACTACTCCAGCGACTCAATTTTGTGAACCGGGAGAATTTCCGCACAGCCCGATTGGAGCGAGCATGGGTCGCAAGGAGCGATCTTGCCGGTGATCTCGAAAACCTGATCTCCTCCGGCACGCAGGCCAAGGACCCGATCCGCCTCTCGACCGAATCCGCCAAAGCTGACCGCGCGCATTTCCTCAACTTGTTGCGGGAAAACGAATACGCCCGCACCAATGCCGCAGCGGAACTCGACCGTGCCAAGCGACTGCTTTCGGCTTCTGCAGCGCCCGCGAAAACTGTTGAAGAAAAGACTTTCGCCCTCCACAACATTGAGCTCCAGGGCGAGATCCTGGCCCGGCGAAAAATCGCCGAATGAAACCAGCAACTCTTCGACATCAACCTGCGCCTCAAGGAGCTCACGGCCACTTTGCATGAGCTCGAGAACGAGCGGGATCTGACTCATATTCGAGCCCCAGTACTCTTGAGCAATTCTCAGGCCTCACTTCCGGCAGCTACGTACAGGCCGGGCAAAACGTCGGTTGGGTTTCGCCGGTACCGAACTGGTGGTGGAAATCTACGTTCCCCCCAAAGACATCGCTTTTGTGCACCCGGGCCAGTCGGTGCATATCCAAATCGATGCCTACAAACTACAATCAATGGGGTGTCACTGACGCCAAGGTGCTCAACGTGGCGCAGGACTCCATTCTCCACGGCGGGAGCCCTTCTTCAAGGTCCCCCTTGCGCTGTCTCGCAACCAACTCGTCCTTAAGAACGGGGGCATCGCTCACCTGAAGAAAGGCATTACCGTTTGGGCACGCTTTCTCGTTGCAGGCCGCACTTTGCTGCAACTCCTCTATGATAAAGTCGACGATTAGCTCAATCCGCTCTACGCGGGCGACTAATCTTCAATTTCCAGACAGTCAGCGAGCCGCCATGTCAAGCAAGGTCAGCAAGTTTAAGCAGCGCGATATCACCGATTGCGGGGCGACCAGTCTTGCTTGTGTCGCTGCCTTCTATGGCCACAAGCTGCTTTTGTCGCGCATTCGCCAGCATGCCTCGACCGACCACTCTGGCACCACTGTGCTCGGTCTCTTGGAAGCTGAAGAAGGCTTGGTTTCTTAGCCAAGGGCGTGAGGGGTGGCTTCGACCGCCTCGACAAAATCCCCAAGCCCGCTATCGCGCACGTCGTCATCAAATTTGCGTTTGGACTTGGCGTCATACAGTGCCGCTGGATAGAGCCCGCCGCCCTGATCTCCGGCGGGTCTAATCAGAGCCCCCAGCTCCGCTGATGAGCCAGGCGCGGGTGCCTCGGGGCTTCCTAGCCTGCACAGCCTTCATGGGACATGGTCAGGATACCTGTTAGATGAACTCCGATTAGTCTGGACATTCTGCGCGTTCGGATACGCGGCAACGTGAACTTTCCACCCTGCACGCATCCCGACTCGCCCCCTCAGTCACCGGTATGTTTCGTGATCCACTCGCGATAATACGACACGCGCGTATACACACCGTATGTCCTTCCGCAACCGGCCCCACTCGAGACAATTCCAACCAAGATAGGGTTTTTGCCATGGGCTTTGGTCAGAGGACCTCCACTGTCCCCTTGGCAAGGATCGGTCCCGCCGCTTTCGGTTCCGGCGCACATCATCCCAGGAAAGATCTCCTCCCCATATTTGCGGCTGCACGTTTTGTTGTCGACGTATGGGACCTTGCCCTCTCGGAGCTCTTCTGATTCCTCTCCACCATGTCGTGTAACTCCCTTACCCGTCACGGTAAGGAGCTCGCCATTAGGAATGTCCATCCGGGGGGTAGCAAGGGGAATGGCCACTGCGGGTAGCGTACTGCGCACCCGCACGAGCGCCAGATCATGTTTGAATGTCTTCGCGACATATTCTTCGTGAACAATAAAGTCCGTTACATCTAACGAAACGCCATTCTTCACAAAGGCCTCGACCTTGGTTGCACCCGCTAAACAGTGTGCCGCTGTGAGGATCCATTGGTCTCCGATCACCACTCCACCGCATAGATAAGATTTATCCTCTCTGACAATTTTATCCTCTGTGACAATATTGAGTTCGACGTACCAAGGATGCTCTTTAGACGTGGTCCGCTTGCCGCGGACGATATCGAGCCCGCCTTGTACAGAAGTTTGAGCATGGGCGTGTTTTCCACCAAAAAGGGCTGCGAGCGCGCAGAGGGCATGACGACGGGTGATGGGGGGCATCGGTTTCCTCGTACTATTTGCATTACATCGTGCGGCCGTGTGCCGTTGGCGCGCCACCCTGCCTGCCCACCCATTAGCTGGCAACCCTCGTCTCGGATGTGATTCAGAATGCCGCAGGCAAACATGCTTTGTCCTCGATAGGACGCTCTGGTTGCCGTGGGCGGACGACTTCTTCGGAAAGCGCGACGACGGCACGGGGTCCGTTATAGGCAGGCTCTCCATGCTGATGCAGCTCGAGACCCTCAGGGTTACTCGCCGCGCCGATGGCTCTCATGGCCAAGGCCGACGGCTCACGAAAATATGTCGGGGCCGCGGTGATCGGTCTGAACCGCGCCATGAAGGAACGGCTCTACGAGCGCGTCGCCGGATGCCCGGCCGGGCGCGCAAAGGAATTCCGATCAAGAAGCCGAACGCGCAGTGGATCAAGCCCGGCCTGGTCGGCCACATCAGCTTCCTGAAAGGCGAGGGCGGGCTGCGCCATGCCACTCTGACCGATGTTCGAGAGGACTAGTCGGCCCCGCAGATCGGTTCACCGGAAGGCATCCGAGCTGGCGCTCGGCGTTTTTTTAGCGCTTTGGCTGTTCGGGGTCGTCTGAGACAAACGACCCCGATGACCACGTCCATAACAGCTTCCAAGAGCGGCTTGCTGTCTTCGTCGCGGGCTTCAACGGTAAGGCGGCGGCAAATGACGGTGGGGGTGACTTCCCGCGCATAGTCTGTCAGCGCGGCGAAAGCCTCGAGCCTGACGGAATCCATGCCGCCGGCTAACCATGTCCCTTCAGTGTCGGAAAAGAGCCGATCATTGTTGCGTACGTCAAAATAATTAAGGGAAAGGGCGGCCATGTGATCTCCTATGGGCTCACTGCTGTCGAGGGTCCCTACAGCCTTCAGCGGAGTGGACTGCTACCGATAAGCCTTTCGTACTCGGCTTCCGGTGGGCCATAGCTGCCATCGGCCAGTTTGATCAGTCCTTCCCAATCACGGATGACGATCTTGCCGCACGTGGCGCGGATCAAGCCATTGCCTTCCAGGACCTCGATGGCGACGGTTACGCCCGGCCGCCTCACGCCGAGCATGATCGACAGGAATTCGCGCGTGAGTTTCAGCTCGGGGCCAGCGCGATCCTCACACAACAGCAGCCATCGGACGAGACGGCTTTCGAGCCCCTGGCGGGCGTTCGCGTGAGAGCGGTGTAGCTGGTCTGCACCATCAGGCATTGCACGAAGCGCAGAAGAAACAGCCGCAGGGTGGGACTTTGCTCGAGTGCCTCATGAAAGGGGGCTATCGGAATGCGCATCGCCTCTCCGGCGAGCTGGACGACGCAATCATGCGGCGCCAGATTGTCGCCGAGGACGACAACCGTTCCTGTCATGCCTTTGTGGCCCAGAATGCCGGCTTCGGCATCCCGGCCGGGCGCCATTTTGGCGATGATAGAGCCGAAGCCCTCCTCTATGAAGTACACGAAGTTGATCGGCCTGCCTTGCTGTTCAAGGCGATCGCTCAGTGCCAGTTCGACGTGCTCCAGATCCGGCGAGAGCAGGGACCCATCCTGCTGGTCGAGCAGGCCAAGAAGTCTGTTTCTGTATGGGGAATTTGCGGAGTGCGGCACTGCAACCGTCGCGGCAGGAATGTCATCGGGACTGAAATGGGCGAGGGCTGCAGTATCGCGGTCGGCGACCAAGCACCGGCCTAGTGTTTACGCCTGACACAAGAGTCCGGCCCCCACAACCGTTTCGGAATGAGCAGCAGCGCTGCCGCTGCTCCTCCAATCACACAACGGATTCACGATGCGGCAACTCGAGCCATGATTTCGGATCGAATGGTCGATGCGGTGTATAGCGAGGCATCCAGCGGCAAATCCCCAAATGCCAGTTGACACAGAAGATAATTAGCACCTGCCTCTTCCAGCTGATCAAGGAGAGCTTTTCGGACAGAAGCTGCCGTTCCCACGACGCACAATTCACTTTCAATTGCTGCATCGAAGTTCAAAGGCAAGTTTGGTGGAGTGGGAATGGCATTTAGTTCGTATAGAAATTTGAAGCTCTTGAGCCATCGTTCATAGGCAGGTGCTGCGAGCAAATACGCATCTGTTTCAGAACGCCCTATCACCACCATTCGGAGCAATCCAAGAAATGGCGCTTGGTGGCCAATGTCAGCATCGTGAATTCGGGCGGCGCGGAACGCGTCGGTAACGCTGCGAACAGAAGTGGAAGGTCCGACGCAGGCGATGTTTGCCCCATTCGCGGCGGCCCAGCTAGCCGGCTCGGGTCGATTGGTGGCGATCCATGTCGGCGGCTGGGGATATTGGTGAGGTCTCAACGTCAGCGGAACGTCTTTCAACTCAAAGTGGCGGCCCTCATAAGAAAGCGTCCCGCCTTTCATCGCATTGATGAGAATCTCGCTGGCCTCCGTGTACTGTTCTGGTGCTGCTTCTACAGCAACCCCGAAGTATCCCAATTCAGTCGGAGCAGAGCCGCGCCCTATGCCGAGTTCAAGCCTGCCGCCGCTCAACTGATCAAGCATGCAGATCTCCTCGAAGGCACGCAGCGGATGATAGAGCGCAAGTAGCATTACCATGGGACCAACACGAAGACTGCGGGTTCGCTGGGCGACGCTCGCTAAGAACAAATTCGGTGATGGACCTCTGCCATGTGGCGTACAGTGGTGCTCTGCGAGATGATACGCATAAAAGCCATAGCCATCGCACGCTTCTGCTAGGCTCAGCCGATCTGCATATTGTTGGGCGATGTCATCGCCGTTTTCGTCCAGATGATCGAAGATGCCGAAGGTTAGGCCCGAAGCGAAAATTTTCGTCAATTAATTATTCTCCAAATTACCTATGATTTATCCACTATTGGAAACATCATAACTTATAACACATCGACACTTATTACTTAATACATTTCCAATGCAATGTGAATTGACTTCATGCTTGCGCACACCGCGATTCCTCTTAAAGTTCATACAGACGTGTTTGGCGGCAGCAAGGAATTTGTCCATCTGCTCTGTGCTACCAATGCTGACGCGAATGCAGTTCTTCAAATCTATGTCAGGAAAGCTGGCGATGAGGATCTTCTGCTCTTTCAACGCGGCTTGCCAGCATGAGCCCTCCTGTCCCGCCGGCACACGGGCCAGCAAAAAGTTTGCGTGGGAGGGTGTTACGGAAAAGCCAAGTTGCAACAGCGCCAGGGTCACTCGCTGTCGTTCATGCTTGATGTGCCTGTGGTTCTCTTCGTAGGCGTGGCGATGCGCAAGAATGCTTTTCCCGACCGCCTGCCCGATCACGTTCATGTTGAAGACATTCTGGATGTTGCGCAGCCTGCCAATGATTTCTGGGTGACCGAAACCGAAGCCGACTCGCACGCCAGCGGCAGCATAGCTCTTTGAAAAAGTCCTCAAGATCAAAAGATTCGGATGTCTATTGACGAGGCGCAGGGCATGGTCGGGTGCGAAGTCAACGTAGGCCTCATCCAAGACGATCAAGCGATCTGCTTGCTCCACAAGGCGTTCGATTTCGGCCACCGGCACGAATGTTCCGGTCGGATTGTTCGGATTAGCCAACAGAATGAACTTCGCGTCTTTTGCGGGGCCGGACAGAAGTTTTTCTATCGGCAGGGGATGAGCTTCGCTCGATGCGATTTCGAGAAACTCGGCACCCTGTAACATGGCAAGTTTACGGTTGAACGAAAATCCGGGCGACAGCATCGCCACTGTATCTCCTGGGGCGAGGAAAGCTCTGTAGATGAGTCCGAGCAGTTCCGACGAACCGTTGCCGGCAATCACCTGATCTTTGGAAAATCCGTAAGCGTCGGAGGCAGCTGCCCTTAAGCTGAGATTGTCGTCTTCCGGATAAAGATAATGGTGTTCGATCGCAGCAATTGCACTTTGCATTACGCTCTTCGGCAACGGAAACGGGTTCTCGTTCGTATTTAGCTTAACGTAATTTGCATCCGTCGCTGGTCCGTTGGACGAGAGAGCATCTAATTTGCTGGCCACCGGCGAGAAGAGCGAAAGCACGGTCTTCAGTTTTGCATCGCACATGTTCTTCTCCGTTTTTCAGTCCCGCAGGGCATGTGACATGAGGCAATCGTTGATCGTGACTTGATCGACGTTCGGCTATGTCAGCGCTGCCTTCCCACCTTGGTGGGATCGCCGACCACGGTTTGGATTTGACACCGGGAAGCTGTCGAGAACCTGATGACGACCCAACGTGTGGCCGACGGCCGATTCGGCGCAACAGACGGTGTTTCAACATCGCATCGTCGTCAAAGCCGCATGCAGGGCCAGCACGACAGCCCGCCTCCAGCGCCCGCAGAAATAGGTGGAAACCGAGGTCTTGCCGAACCTCAGTTGCTCTGCCACCTCGCCCACCGGACTGCCCTGTTTACGGGTCAGGCGCAGGATCGTCCGGGTATCTTTGACGCTCGTTCGTCTTGCTTGCTTCCGTCTTGGCATGGGCTCTCTCGGTTCGCTGATGAGAGAGCCAAATACCGGCTCATCTGAGCATGAGACGCGGGCCTGACGATATGGAGCGTCTCTGGTGGCGCGCGTAGCCAAGAGGGTTCGCCTCGCTGGCGGGGCATGCAAGACGGCGCACCTCCTTGGCTATCCTGTCCCATCGTCTCAACGACTTCGCAGAGGTTGATATTCTGCAGTGACTTTCGTCTCGCTGCTGCACGGCATTGACGCTGGGAGCCATGCTCGCGTGGCGCAATTGTGCTGAAGAACGGTGCCCACGGCAACGTTTCTTAACCCGCCCCAGGTCCTGGCGTTTGGCTAATTTCCGACATTCGTGTCCGGCTTCGGACAAAGGCCGGGTTTGCCGAACGGAGTCCCACCCAATTTCCAGTGCTGCTTGAGCAATAATATCGACCGGCATTACTGCACAACACGAAAGTTGCTGCAAAAACCGAAGTGAACCCAAGGCATGGGGTCAATTGGCATGGCGCTTGCGACTCGGTCGCTAGAACGCAGTCAAAACCACGGTTGGAGACCATGCCTACCTCTCAAAGCTCGATAAAGCACGCGAGCAAACATTCCCCGTCCCCGCGGAAAACTGGAAGCTCGTCGCCGTTAAACGTCCCTGCTCGGGGGCGGTCTTGCACAAGACTGGTCCGAGGCAACCACGCCAGGGCGAAAGGCTGCCGGAACTGTCCACCGAAGTCGATGCCGCTTCAGTTTAACCGAAAAATGCACCGTACCACTTTGGCCTGGGAGCAAATCAATGACCGATAGAAAGAACGTTCCTCTCGTGACCTTTCGCACGCGTGTTCGCGATGAGTCGATCGGGGGGCCAAATCCTTATCGGTGGGAGAACAAGACCTCCGACGATTATTTCGGGGGCAAGCGCGTTATCCTGTTCTCGCTGCCTGGCGCCTTCACCCCGACCTGCTCGACCTTCCAACTGCCCGATTTCGAAAAACTCTATGATCAATTTCTGGAACTGCGAATTGACGCGATCTACTGCGTCTCAGTCAACGATGCTTTCGTCATGAATGCGTGGGGAAAGTCCTTGGGGCTGCAGAAGATCGAGCTGATCCCAGACGGGTCGGGCGAGTTCACGCGCAAGATGGGCATGCTGGTCGCGAAGGACAATCTGGGCTTTGGCATGCGCTCCTGGCGATACGCCGCTCTGATCGACGATGGCGTGGTGGAGCAGTGGTTCGAGGAGGAAGGCTTCTGTGACAACTGCGAGACGGACCCCTATGGCGTTTCATCCCCGCAAAACGTTCTCGACAAACTGAAGGCGGCGGCATGACCCAGAAGTGGCAAGTCTCACACAACCCCAGCACACACTAGAGCCTCCTCGGCAGATTACCGGTTCAACATGCATCTCTCAGCAAGCCTGCTTCAACGCCAGAAGCAACGTATGGTCTTATCGCCTCAAGCCATTGAAGCTATTCGCTTGCTGCGATTGACGCATACTGAACTCCATCAGCTCGTGGAGCAGGCACTCGAGAAGAACCCCGTTTTGAAGCCTGACCCGTTTGACGACGTTTCGCCGCTGTCAGGGGTGGATCAGCGGAGCAGTCAAAGCAGAAGCGAAATCGGCGAATCGCCCATTGGCGGGCCGTCTGGCGGGCGCGGGCAATGGAAGTCGCAACGCAGTAGCGGCAACGATCGACCTGCCGTCGAGGAG
>NZ_RZOF01000490.1:0-3418 GCF_003998955.1 Mesorhizobium sp. M4B.F.Ca.ET.017.02.2.1
CGCGGGCTAAACGCTAGGGCGCAGCCGCGAGGCCGGCAAGGCCTGAAAAGATTATCTTTTTTTAATTACACTTCACGACTGGGCGCTCCTAGTTTTCCGCGCAGGGCCGAGAACCGCCGGCGATGCCTCCCATCGCGACACGACGGAACCGGACGGCCCGGAAGGTCGGAAGGCGGAGCGGCGCGGCCGCTCCCTTCCCCAGTAGAAGGAAGCGCCGCCATGCGCTCTTCAATCTCTCTCAAGACTGCAACGCTTGCCGCCATTCTCGTCTCCGCTCCGCTCGCCGGCGCCTACGCTGCCGGACATCACAAGGGCGCACTCGATGAATCCTCGCCGACCGACTTCACCGGTCCGCGCGTGGCGGGCCTTATGGCGCAGGTGCAGGGTGTCGACCAGGGCATCACCGACGCCAGGCAGGACAACACGATCACGCCGGCCGAGGCGCAGACGCTGCATATGCGCGCAGCCCATATCAGCCAGGCCGCCGCGAAAACCGCCGCCGCCGATCGCGGCAGGATACCGGCTGCGCAGTATCATGATTTGCTGCGCCGGCTCGACAATGTCGACCAGGCGCTGCGCATCGACAGCGGGACCGGCTTCCTGATGGGCGACGGCGCCGACGGCGGGCACTATCCCAACGGCTGATCGCTCGACCCGAGGAAGGGACACCTGGCGCCCGCGGGAACTCCGTCCCAAGGGCGTCCTTTTACCAGCCCAGCCAGAGCGCGATGATGGCAAGCGCGGCCGGCACGGTCTGGATGAACAGGATCTTCCTGCCGACGGTCGCCGCGCCGTAGAGGCCCGCGATGGCGATGCAGATCAGGAAGAACATCCTGACCTGGAAGCCGGCCGCGCCGAGATAGAGCCCCCAGATCAGGCCGGCGGCGAGGAAGCCGTTGTAGAGCCCCTGATTGGCGGCCAGCACCTTGGATGCCTTGGCGAAATCCGGCGTCAGCCTGAACGCCTTGTGGCCCTGCGGCGTATCCCACAGCACCATCTCCAGATAGACGATGTAGCAGTGGATCAGCGCCACCAGCGCGACCAGTATGTTGCCGATCATTTTCCCCCTCCGCTTTCGCTGCCAGCATTGATCACGCGCGGGCTTGTCCGCGCAAGATGGTTTGAGCACCCTGCGCGGCAGGGTTGCCAAGGCTGGCGCATTGGTATCTTTTCGCGCCGTCCAATTCGATCGCTGACCAGACCGGAACCGCCATGTCCTTTCAGAAACTCGACGACCTCGGCCACAAGCTCGAAGCGCTGGAGCATGCGCTCGCCATCCTCGGCGCCGACGAGGCGACGCATATGGCGGTCGGCGGCGGCGAGAAGCGCGCCGAGGCGATGTCGGCGCTTGCCGGCATGCTTCACGCCCGGGCGACGGCGCCGGAGATCGGCGATTGGATCGCGGCGGCCGAGGAGGAGGCGCTGAACGAGGATCAGCAGGCGGCCGTGAGGGAGTTGCGCCGTCAATACACCAACCTCACCTGCCTGCCGGTCGAGTTCGTCGAGCGCCAGACGACGGCACGCATGCGCTCCGAGCAGCTCTGGCGCGACCTGCGTGCCAGGAACGATTGGGCGGGCTTCCTGCCGGCGCTGGAAGGCGTCGTCGCCCTGGTGCGCGAGGAGGCGGCGCTGCGCGCCGATGCGCTCGGTCTCGACCCCTACGACGCGTTGATGGAGCAGTACGACCCCGGCAACCGCGCCACCGACATCACACCGGTCTTCGCCGAGTTGAAGACCTTCCTGCGGCAATTCGTGCCGGAAGCGCTGGCGGCGCAGGAGGCGCGGCTGGCCCGCCATCCATTGAAGCCGCTTTCGGGCAGCTATGCGATCGACCGGCAGCGCGAGCTTGGCCTCGCCATGATGGCGGCGGTGGGTTTCGACCTCACCCATGGCTCGCTGTCGGTCTCGCACCATCCCTTCTGCGGCGGCGTGCCGAGCGACGTGCGCATCACCACCCGCTACAAGACCTCCGATTTCCTGTCGGCGCTGATGGGCGTGCTGCACGAGACCGGCCATGCGCTCTACGAGCAGAACCTGCCCAAGGCCTGGGCGCACTGGCCGCTCGGCAAGGCGCGCGGCATGGCGGTGCACGAAAGCCAGAGCCTGTTCGTCGAAAAGCAAATTGGCCGCAACCCGGCCTTCTGGCGCTGGGCCTTGCCGGTGGTCGAAAGGCATCTCGGCGAGAGCTGGTCGCTCGACGATATCCTGCCGCATGTGCACCGCGTCGAGCGCGGCCTGATCCGCGTCGATGCCGACGAGGTGACCTATCCGCTGCACGTCATCCTGCGTTACGAACTGGAGCAGGAACTGGTCTCGGGGCGGCTGGAGGTTGCCGACCTGCCCGAGGCCTGGGACGCCAGGATGCGCGACTATCTCGGCCTGTCGACGCTCGACAATCCGGCCGACGGACCGATGCAGGACGTGCACTGGCCGGGCGCCGCCTTCGGCTATTTCCCCTCCTACACGCTGGGCGCCATGATGGCGGCGCAGCAATGGGCGGCGCTGACCCGCGAGCATCCGTCCGCCGATGACGACCTCGCCAAGGGCGATTTCAGCGCCATCAACGCCTGGCGCCGTGTGAGGATCTGGTCGCAGGGCTCGCGCTGGTCGACGCCGGACCTGCTCGAGCGCGCCACCGGCGAGAAGCTTAATGCAGCCTACTTCACCGAACATCTGCGCAAGCGTTATGGCGTCTGAGCACGCACGAAGCGTGACTACTCAGCCGCGCCTCTAAAAGCACTGGCGCCGGTCTCGAACTGCAGCTTGGCCAGCCGTGCATAGATGCCGCCCTTGGCGACAAGGCTCTGGTGAGTGCCTTCCTCGACGATGCGGCCGCCTTCCATGACCAGGATCCGGTCGGCCTTCAGCACCGTCGCCAGCCGGTGCGCGATGACGATCGTGGTGCGGCCCTGCATCAGCCGTTCCAGCGCCGTCTGCACCAGGGTCTCGCTTTCGGCGTCGAGCGCCGAGGTCGCCTCGTCGAGCAACAGGATCGGCGCGTCGCGCAGGATCGCGCGGGCGATCGCCACGCGCTGGCGCTGGCCGCCGGACAGCGTCACGCCGCGCTCGCCGACCTGGCTGTCATAGCCCTTGTCGAGCTTGGCGATGAACTCGTCGGCAAGCGCCGCCTTCGCCGCCGCCTCGATCTCGACATCGCTGGCGCCCGGCCGACCGAAGCCGATATTGTCCCGCGCGCTGGCGGCGAAGATGGTGACGTCCTGCGGCACGATGGCGATGCGCTGCCTGATCGCGGCGGGATCGGCCTCGCGCAGATCGACGCCGTCGATGACGATGCGGCCCGTCTCGGGATCGTAGAAGCGCAGGATCAGCGAAAACACCGTGCTCTTGCCCGCGCCGGAGGGGCCGACGATCGCCACCGTCTCGCCCGGCTTCACCTGGAAGCTGAGGCCATGCACGG
>NZ_RZOF01000491.1:0-3403 GCF_003998955.1 Mesorhizobium sp. M4B.F.Ca.ET.017.02.2.1
GCGCTGAAATGGGCAGTGCGCGAGATGGAGGACCGCTACCGCAAGATGGCGCGCCTCGGCGTGCGCAACATCGACGGCTACAACCAGCGCGCCGCCACCGCCCGCGACAACGGCGAGGTCGTTGTCATGCAGGCGCAGGTCGGCTTCGAGAAGGGCACCGGCGAGCCGCTGTTCGAGGAACGGGAAATCGACCTGGCGCCGATGCCCTACATCGTCATCATCGTCGACGAGATGGCCGATCTGATGATGGTGGCCGGCAAGGAGATCGAGGGCGCCATCCAGCGGCTGGCGCAGATGGCGCGCGCCGCCGGCATCCACTTGATCATGGCCACGCAGCGCCCCTCGGTCGACGTCATCACCGGCACCATCAAGGCCAATTTCCCCACCCGCATCTCCTTCCAGGTGACGTCGAAGATCGACAGCCGCACCATCCTGGGCGAGCAGGGCGCCGAGCAGTTGCTGGGCCAGGGCGACATGCTGCACATGGCCGGCGGCGGTCGCATCGTCCGCGTGCACGGACCCTTCGTCTCCGACCTGGAGGTCGAGCATGTCGTGGCGCATCTGAAGGCGCAGGGGCGTCCGGAATATCTCGAAACGGTCACCGCCGACGAGGAGGCGGAAGAAGAGGCGGCCGACGCGGGTCCCGTCTTCGACAAGGGCGCGATGGCCGAAGAGGACGGCGACGCCCTCTACGAGGAAGCCATCAAAGTGGTCAAGCGCGACAAGAAATGCTCGACCTCCTACATCCAGCGCCGCCTCGGCATCGGCTACAATCGCGCCGCATCGCTGGTCGAACGCATGGAGAAGGAGGGCCTGGTCGGCACGCCCAACCACGTCGGCAAGCGTGAAATCCTGGCCGGCCGGCGGGACCACGCGCCGGAGCGCGACGAAACGGATTGACGAGGATCGGGGATGGGGCCGGGCGATACGCCGGTCTTGCTTGACCGGACGTGCCTTCGCGGCGGGTGCGTCAGCCGCCGTTGGCGGCCAGCACGATCGCGGCGCGCAGTTCCTCCAGCCCGTCGCTCTTTTCCGACGACGTCGCCAGGACGAACGGGAAGGCGGCCGGCCGCTTCTTGATCTTGGCCAGCGTCTCCTCGATCAGCCGCGGCACGCCGGCTGCCTTGATCTTGTCGGTCTTGGTCAGCACGATCTGGTAGGAGACTGCCGCCTTGTCGAGCAGCGACAGCACCTCATCGTCCTTGGCCTTGATGCCGTGGCGGGCGTCGATCAGCACATAGACGCGCTTCAGCGTGACGCGGCCCTTGAGGTAGTCGAAGACCAGCTTCGTCCAGTCGTCGACCT
The DNA here is from genome assembly GCF_003998955.1 of Mesorhizobium sp. M4B.F.Ca.ET.017.02.2.1. Classification (NCBI taxonomy): domain Bacteria; kingdom Pseudomonadati; phylum Pseudomonadota; class Alphaproteobacteria; order Hyphomicrobiales; family Phyllobacteriaceae; genus Mesorhizobium; species Mesorhizobium sp. M4B.F.Ca.ET.017.02.2.1. The sequence goes on from NZ_RZOF01000491.1 coordinate 1,306, forward strand.
TTTCCTTCGGCGCGCTGGCATAGCCGTAGCCGGGCATGTCGACCAGCGCCATCGGCGGCAGGTCGGCGCCTTCGCCGGAAAAACCGTCGGGCACGAAATAGTTGAGTTCCTGCGTGCGCCCCGGCGTGTTCGAGGTCCGCGCCAGCCCCTTCTGGCCGACCAGCGCGTTGATCAGCGACGACTTGCCGACATTCGAACGGCCGGCGAAGGCGATCTCCGGCGGACCCTCCGGCGGCAGGAACTTCATCGCCGGCACGCCGCGGATGAAGACCCAGCCGCGGGTGAACAGGTCGGTGCCGATCACGGTCTTGTCCATCAGACGGCTGCCTCCAGGCGGGCAATGTCGGCGCCCCTGATGGCGTCGAGGTTGCGGCCGATCTTGTCCACCGGCCAGTTCCACCAGCCTGCCATCAGCAACCGCCGGATCGTCTTGTCGTCGAAGCGCATCTTCACCACCTTGGCCGCGTTGCCGGCAACGATCGCATAGGTCGGCACGTCGTGCGTGACAACCGATTTCGCCGCGACGATGGCGCCATGGCCGATTGTCACCCCGGGCATGATCACCGCATCCATGCCGATCCACACATCGTTGCCGACCACCGTGTCGCCGCGGATCTCCTTCGCCCATGTCTTCGGGTCGAAGCCTTCCTCCCAGCCATGGCCGAAGATGTTGAACGGATAGGTCGAGAAGCCCGACATTGCGTGGTTGGCGCCGTTCATGATGAAGCGCGCGCCCTCGGCGATGGCGCAGAACTTGCCGATGATCAGCTTGTCGCCGATGAACGGATAATGGTGCAGCACGCAGCGCTCGGCGAATTTGTCCGGTCCGTCCGGATCATCATAGTAGGTGAAGTCGCCGACCTCGATGTTGGGCGCGCTGACCAGTCCTTTCAGGAAGCCGACGCGCGGATGCATCGGGATCGGGTGCTTGATGTTGGGGTTGGGTCCGGTCATCGGCTGGCTCCGTCCACACTTGCAGCATACGGAGCTTAGGGACGGGCGGCGACCGGGTCTACCCGCGCTGTTGAAGCCGGGGTCCCGCGAAGCAGCGCGGTGACCCCGGCCTGCCGGACGACCTCCCAAACACCGGCGTCGCTGCGCCGGAAGCCGTCGCGGCTTCTTGGGGAGGACTGAGAAAGCTACGGACCACGCCGAGCCGTAGTTTCCGGGCGCCAACAAAAAACCCGGACGAGCCGGGTTTTTCGAAGACAATTGATCGGGCTGCCGGCTATTCCGCCGGCGAGGGTTTCTTGCGGAACAGCGCCGCCAGATTGTCCCACAATTCGATCTTGGCGCCTTGGCGCTTCATGATCACGCCCTGCTGCAGGATCGACAGCAGATTGTTCCAGGCCCAGTAGATGACCAGGCCGGCGGGGAAGCCCGCCATCATGAAGGTGAAGATGATCGGCATCCAGGTGAAGATCGCGGCCTGCGTCGGATCCGGCGGCGTCGGGTTCATGCGCATCTGCAGGAACATGGTGACGCCCATCAGCAGCGGCCAGACGCCGATCATCAGCATATGCGGCAGCGTCATCGGGATCAGGCCGAACAGGTTGAAGATCGAGGTCGGATCGGGCGCGGCAAGGTCCTGGATCCAGCCGAAGAACGGCGCGTGGCGCATCTCGATGGTGATGTAGAGCACCTTATAGAGCGAGAAGAACACCGGGATCTGCAGCGCCACCGGCCAGCAGCCGGCCAGCGGATTGATCTTCTCGGTCTTGTAGAGCTCCATCATCGCCTGCTGCTGCTTCATCTTGTCGTCCGCGTATTTCTCGCGGATTTCGAGCATTTTCGGCTGCACCTTCTTCATGTTTGCCATCGACGCGTAGGACTTGTTGGCGAGCGGGAAGAAGATGGCCTTGACGATGACGGTGGTGGCGAGGATGGCCAGGCCGAAATTGCCGAAGAATTTGTAGAGCGTGTCGATCAGCCAGAACATCGGCTTGGTGATGAAGTGGAACCAGCCCCAGTCGATCAAGAGGTCGAACCGCTTGATGTGGCGGTCCTCCGCGGAGGCGTTGATCTTGGCGACTTCCTTTGCGCCGGCGAACACCTCCGTCTCGACCGTCGCCGACTTGCCGGCATCGACATTGGTCGC
>NZ_RZOF01000492.1:0-3401 GCF_003998955.1 Mesorhizobium sp. M4B.F.Ca.ET.017.02.2.1
ATCCACGGCAAGGTGACGCGGTTCGTCACTTGCCACTGATTGGCGCCGAGCGAGCGCGCCGCCGCCTCCAGCTCGGGCGCGAAGGTCTGCAGCCGGGCCGACACGACCACGATGACGTAAGGCAGCGCCAGCGCGACATGGCCGAGCAGGATCGCCACCAGCCCGCGGCCGATGCCAATGCCGAAGAAGAAGATCAGCATCGCTGTGCCGGTGATCAGCCACGGAATGGCGATCGGCGGGAAGAGCAGCGCCTGCAGGACTTTCTTGCCCGGGAAGTCGTAGCGGTAGAGCGCCAGCGAGGCGGCCGAGCCGAGCACGGTCGCGATGACGGTGGTGATCACCGCGATCTCGATGCTGTTCCAGGTCGCCGCAATCAGCTGGTCGTTCTGCCAGAGCGAGGCATACCAGTCCGTCGTCCACTCGAGCGGCAATTGGTAGAAGGGCGAGGCGTTGAACGACATCAGCGCCATGATGATGATCGGCAGATAGAGGAAGGCGAGCAGCAGCACGATGTAGCAGCGCCCAAGCCATTCGAGGATGCGCGTCGTCGCCATCAGGCGGCCCTCTTCAGCATCGGCGACGCCACCGCCAGGATCACCAGCACGACGGCGAGCAGGATGAAGGACAGCGCCGCGCCCAGCGGCCAGTTGAAGACCGCGACGAACTGGTCCTCGATGACGGTGCCGTAGAAGGTGCCGGTGCGGCCGCCGAGGATGCGCGGCTCCATGAAGGAGCCGACGACCGGCACGAAGATCAGCGCTGCCCCGGCGATCAGGCCAGGCATCGACAGCGGGATGATCACGCGCCAAAGAACCTGCCGCCGCGAGGCGCCGAGCGAGCGGCCGGCCTCGATCAGCGAATCGTCGATTGCCTGCAGCGTCAGGTAGCAGGTCAGCACCATGTAGGGCACATAGGAGTGCACCAGGCCGATGATGACGGCCGGATAGGAATACATCAGATCGATATTGATCTTGAACGGCAGCACGGCGTTGAGCGCCGTGTCGAGGATGCCGCCCTCGCGCAGCACCATCGCCCAGGAGAAGATGCGCACCAGCCCGTTCGACCAGAACGGCAGGATGACGAGCAGGAAGATCGCCTCGCGGCTGCGTCCCTTCAGCACCTTGGCCAGCACATAGGCCGCCGGATAGCCGATCACCACGCACCAAAGGGTGACCTCGAGGCCGAGCCGCAGCGAGGCAAGCAGAAGCGTCAGATAGAGGCTCTGCGAGAAGAAGGCCGCGTAATTGTCGAGTGTGAACGCCCATTCCTTCCCGGCCAGCGGCAGGTCAGTCATGAACGAGAAGAAGACCATGGCCGACAGCGGCAGGAAGATCGCCACCGTCAGCCACAGATAGGCCGGAAGGAGAAGCGGCAGGGCCGGCTTCAGCCCGCGCCGCGAACCGATCGCATGCTGGTCAGCCATGGATGCCTCTCCTCCCCGAAAGACGCCGACTACTTCACGTTGACCTTCAGCTCCTGCCAGAGTGCCAGGTACTTCTCGCGCTGCTCGTCGGTGACCGGCGCCTGGAACTGGATGCGCTTGGCGACCTCCGGATCGCCCATGACCATGCGGTTGAAGGCATCCTCGGGCAGCGCCTCGACCGCCTTGGTGTTTGCCGACACCGGCGCGCCGACCTTGGTGACCCATTCGACATAGAATTTCGGGTCGATCATGTAGTTGATGAAGGCTTCGGCGCCCTCGACATTCTTGGAGCCGGCCGGGATCGAGAAGGCATCGAGCCAGGCGACGGCGCCTTCCTGCGGGATGACCAGCGAAACTGGCAGCTTGAAATGCGTCTTGGCGCGGTCGGCGGAGCCGCTCCAGTAGGTGCCGATGTCGATCTGGTTGGAGGCGACCATCTGGTTCCAGTCGTTCTCCGAGCTCCAGAACGTCTTGATCTGCGGCATCAGCGAGGTGAGCTTCGCCTTGACCGCTTCCATATCCTTGATGTCGTTGATATTCTGGCCACTGGCAATGGCGCCGAACTGCACCGCCTCGACGGCATCGTCGCGGATGATGACGCGGCCCTTATGCGCCGGATCCCACATTTCGGCGATGCTCGTCGGTGGCTTGGGGAACGACTTCTCGTTGATCGCTAAGGCGGTCAGCCCCCAGACCCACGGCACGCCATAGACCTTGCCGTCATGGTTGAGCATCGGTGAGCCGGCCTTGTCCTTGCTGATGTCGGCGTAGTTGGCAAGCTTCGACACGTCGATCGGCTGGATCAGCTTGCCGGCCATTGCCTGATCGTTGAAGGCGGCATTGATCATGACGACGTCGTAAAGGCCGGGATTGGTCCTGAGCTTGGTCAGCATCTCCTGTTCGGAGTTGAAGAAGTCGTTGACCACCTTGTTGCCGGTCGCCTTCTCGAAGGCTGCGATCGCCCATGGCTCGTCGGCGCCGTAACCCTTCCAGTTGAGCACATGCACTTCGCCGGCATTGGCGGCAAGCGTGAATGCTGAAGCGAAGACGGCTGTCGCCGTCAGAAAAGCGGTCAGTCGGGGCATGCGCATGTTTCTTTCCTCTCATTGTTTGCCCGGTTTGCGGGCTTGTTAAGTTGTGGCCTCTTGTTCCCGGTCCTGCGCGCTCGCCGCTTGAACGCGCCGGGCAAGGAATTCCTGGATTTCGGCGTCGGTCGGCGCCGACGATCCGCCATGACGGGTGACGGAAAGCGCAGCCGCCGCGTTGGCGTAGCGCGCTGCTTCGTAAGGCGGCATTCCGCGCGACAGGCCGCTGACGAAGGCGCCGATATGGGCATCGCCGGCGCCGTTGGTATCGATGGCTTCCACGTCAAAGCCCGGCACCGCCTGCGTCCGGCCATCGGCAAGCCGTACGAGGCAGCCCTGCGCGCCGGCGCGGATGACGACGCCCGCCGCTCTCTGGCAATGGTCGGCGAGCAGCCGGATGGCGACGGTCTGGGCATCGCCCGAACCGGCGATCTCGGCCGCCTCGATGGTGTTGCAACTCAGCCAGGTCGTGCGCGCCAAAACCCGGTCCAGGATCGGGCGCGGAACCTCGGCTATCACCGGCGTCGGATCGAAGACGAAGGGGACTTCCGCAGGCAGCGCCTCGATCCAGTCGGTGAGCGTATCTCGGCTTCCCGGATAGCTCAGCGTGTAGCCAGAGGTGAAAACCCAATCGCCCGAAAGGATTTGGACCGGCTTCATCATGTCGAGCGTGAGCCTGCTCTCAGCCCCCGGCCAGGAGACGAAGGTCCGTTCGGCATCGCCGCTGATCATGGCGACGCAATTGCCGCTGTCCATCAACGGCGATGGCGGCGTCAACGTCGCGATGCCTTCGGCGGCAAAAGCCGCGCGCAGGAAATCGCCGTCGGGCCCGGTGCCGAGCTGACCGCCGAACACCACCCTCATGCCGGTGCGGCTCGCCGCCACCATCATGT
>NZ_RZOF01000493.1:0-3368 GCF_003998955.1 Mesorhizobium sp. M4B.F.Ca.ET.017.02.2.1
CTGCAGGTCGATGGCGGCCTGCGCACCGGCCGCGATCAGCGGCGCGGTTGAGAAGCCGAATTCGTCGGCGCCAAGCAGCGCGCCGATGATGACGTCGCGGCCGGCTGCATCATGATGCGCAAGTGCCATCTCAATACCTGCCCGGTCGGCGTCGCGACGCAGGACCCGGTGTTGCGCAAGCGCTTCAAGGGCACGCCGGAACATGTCATCAACTTCTTCTTCTATGTGGCGGAAGAGGTCCGGGCGCTGCTCGCCGAGATGGGCTACACCCACCTCGACCAGATCATCGGCGACACCGAACTCCTGGAGAAGCGGGCGCTGATCCAGCACTGGAAGGCGCGCGGGCTCGATTTCAGCAAGATGTTCTTCAAGCCGGATGCCCCGCATGAGGCGGTGCACTGGACCGAGCGGCAGAAGCATCCGATCGACGACGTGCTCGACCGCAAGCTGATCGAGTTGGCCAAGCCGGCGCTCGAAGCCAGGCAGCCGGTCAGCATCGAGCTGCCGATCCGCAATGTCGACCGTTCGACCGGCGCCATGCTGTCGGGCGAAGTGGCAAAGCGCTTCAGGCACAAGGGCCTGCGCGAGGACACGATCTCGGTCAAGCTCACCGGCACCGCCGGCCAGTCCTTCGGCGCCTTCCTAGCGCGTGGGGTTTCGTTCGAGCTGGTCGGTGCCGCCAACGACTACGTCGGCAAGGGCCTGTCGGGCGGACGCATCGTCATCCGCCCGCCTGAGAACACGAAGATCGTCGCAGCCGAGTCGATCATCGTCGGCAACACGGTGCTCTACGGCGCGACCGAGGGCGAGGCCTATTTCTGCGGCGTCGCCGGCGAGCGTTTTGCGGTTCGCAATTCGGGCGTCGCCGCCGTCGTCGAAGGTGTTGGCGACCATGGCTGCGAGTACATGACTGGCGGCATTGTCGTCGTCATCGGGCAGACCGGCCGCAACTTCGCCGCCGGCATGTCGGGCGGCGTCGCCTATGTGCTCGACGAGGTGGGTGATTTCGCCGAGCGCTGCAACATGGCGATGGTCGAACTGGAACCCGTTCCCGAAGAAGACGATCTGATGGAGAAACTGCTCCATCATGGCGGCGACCTCGACCACAAAGGCCGGGTCGACGTGTCCGGCGACATGACCAGCCATGATGAGGAGCGGCTCTATCAGCTGATCTCGAACCACGTCCATTACACGGGTTCGGTGCGCGGCCGCGAAATCCTCGACAACTGGGCGACTTTCCGGCCGAAATTCCGGAAGATCATGCCGGTCGAATACCGCCGCGCGCTGATCGAAATGGAACGCATGCGCATGGGCGTTGCGGCGGAATAGGCTTTGGGAGTTGCCGGGAAGCAAAGCTTCCCGGTCGATGCCTTCATCAACAATCCTGGCCTCGGACTGAAGGTTGCCATGGCTGCCTTATGAGGTTAACGGGTGCGACGTCGAGCGCGCCATCTGGACAGCAGGGACTGGACTATGGGCAAGGTAACAGGGTTTCTCGAGATCGACCGGCAGGTGCACAAGTACCAGCCGGCTTCCGACCGCATCCGGCATTTTCGCGAGTTCACGCTGCCGATGTCGGACAAGGAGGTCGAGAAACAGGCCGCGCGCTGCATGGATTGCGGCATTCCATACTGTCACGGGCCGACCGGCTGCCCGGTCCACAACCAGATCCCGGACTGGAACGACCTCGTCTACAATGGCGACTGGGACAATGCGATCCGCAACCTGCATTCGACCAATAATTTCCCGGAATTCACCGGCCGCATCTGTCCGGCGCCTTGCGAGGAAGCCTGCACGCTGAACCTCGAGGACATTCCGGTCGCCATCAAGACGATCGAGCAAGCAATCGCCGACAAGGCCTATGAAACCGGTCATATCCGGCCCTATCCGCCGGAAAGGAAAACCGGCAGGCGCGTCGCAATCATTGGCTCGGGGCCGGCCGGCATGGCGGCCGCCCAGCAGCTTGGCCGCGCCGGTCACGACGTTCACGTCTATGAGCGCGAGAGCCGGCCGGGCGGGCTGATGCGCTACGGCATCCCCGACTTCAAGATCGAGAAGCACTATATCGACCGGCGCATCGAGCAGATGCAAGGCGAGGGCGTGAGCTTCCATTGCGGGATCAATGTCGGCGTCGACAAGCCGGTGGCGGAGCTGCTCGCCGAATATGATGCGGTGCTCTATTGCGGCGGTTCGGAAACGCCGCGCCCGGCCAACATTCCCGGCGACGATCTCGATGGCGTGCATGACGCGATGCCTTACCTGGTGCAGCAGAACAAGCGCATCGGCGGCGAGCCGATCCAGTCGGTGGCGTGGCCGTCGCCGCCGATCGTCGCCGGCGGCCAGCATGTCGTCGTCGTCGGCGGCGGCGACACCGCGTCCGACTGCGTCGGCACCGCCTTCCGCCAAGGCGCCGTTCGTGTCACCCAGCTCGACATCCGGCCGCAGCCGCCGGAAAAGGAAGACAAGCTTTCGGTCTGGCCCTACTGGGCGACGAAGATGCGCACCTCGTCCTCGCAGGCGGAAGGCGCCGAACGCGAGTTCCAGGTGGCGACGCTCGAATTCATCGGCGAGGACGGCGCGCTGACCGGCGTCAAATGCTGCGAGGTCGATGAAAAGCGCAAGCCGATCGCCGGCACGGAATTCGTTATCCGCGCGGATCTCGCCTTCATCGCTATCGGCTTTGCTGGGCCGGCCGCGGTCGGGCCAGTGTCGGAACTGGCTGGCCAGATGAAGATCGCCATCGACAGCCGCCGCTCGAACAACGTCGAGGCCAATGATCGCGACTACAAGACCAGCGTCGAAAAGCTCTATGCAGCGGGCGATGTGCGCCGCGGTCAATCGCTGGTCGTCTGGGCGATCCGCGAGGGCCGTCAGGCAGCGCGTTCGATCGACGAGGCGCTGATGGGATCGAGCGTGCTGCCGCGCTGAGACCGTTTGGAAACGCTACTCCCGCGGCCATCTGAGGGCGCTTTGCCCTTCAGGTGTCCCGGGGGCAGGTTTACGGACGATCGCCGTGGTCGTTTCGGTTGTGGCCGCGGCCGCAGGCTGCCGCCTTGGCGGCCAAGAAAAATCGTCGGCGCGGCCGGGCGAAGCAGCGGGCGCCTTGCCCTCGACGACGAATTTTTCACCGGGCCCGGCTTGGCCGGCGCTGCGGCACCGAGGAGTTCCGAACCGCCGTCGAGTGCCGGTGATTTCGAGTCGGCGTCGGTAGCCGGGGCGGCGGCCTCAGTCTTTTCGTTCGAGGGTGGACTACGCTACTGGCCCAGTACCGGCAAGCATCGAAGGACCTTTACAATCATAAAGGTACGTCACCGGTCTCGCGGCTCACCTATGACGATCTAGACGCGCATTCGAGTGAAGTCTTCTTC
>NZ_RZOF01000494.1:0-3331 GCF_003998955.1 Mesorhizobium sp. M4B.F.Ca.ET.017.02.2.1
CTTGCCGGCCTTGGAGCCATTGATGCCGTCGTCCGAGCGCAGCCGCACCGCCTGGCCGTTGATGTCGGGGCCGGTGGTGACGAAAGCGCCGTTCTCGTCGACGAAACCGTCCCAGACATCGACGAACTCGCCGCCATGCTTTTCGGCGGCCGAGCGGTAGATGTCGTTGAAGGCCAGCATGTCGGAAGTCATCTTCGGCAACCGGAAGGCCGGCATGCCGACCCACAGGAACGGCACCTTGGCTTCCGCGATGGCCTTGCCGAGCGCATCGGTGCGGCGCTCATATTCCTTGGTCCAGTTCTCGGATCGCGGCTGTTCGCGCACGTCGCCGACCTTCATCTGCTGGCGGTCGTTGGAGCCGAGCATGACGACGACGACCGATGGTTTCTCGGTCTCGATCAGCGTTTTGATCTGTTCTGGCCAGTTGTAGAAATCATCGCGCACGAAGCCGGAAGAACCGTTGCTGCGCACCGCGATCCTGACGCCGGCGTTTTCGGCGAAGGCGGTGTCCAGGCCCTCGCCGAGACCGCTCGCCATGAAATCGCCGACCACCAGCACGGCGCGGGCATCCGGCGTCTTCTCGACGATCGGCGTCTGTGGCTCTGCCGGCAGGCGCGGCTTGGATTTCCTGGTCTTTGCCTTCGGCCTTGCCTTCTGGATGTCGAGCGGCGGCTCGAAGCGCTCGCTGCGGCGCGGGAACAGCAAGTCACGCAGCGACCAGCCGCGGCTCTGCTCCTCCTGCGCCATGGCGGGCGTGTGGAAGGCGCTGGCCGCAGCCACCGCCAGGACGGCGAGGGCCAGGATCAGGATCGGCGTGCGGCGAACGATCGCCAGTATGCGCCCAGCCGAAACCAATCACTTCCTCCGTCCCTGAGGCGTTCCTATTTCTTGCGGAGCCATTTGAGCACTTCCATGCTCGGATAGCCATCCTGGGTCAAGCCGGCCTTCGCCTGGAAGGCCATGATGGCGGCCTTCGATCCCTCGCCGATCTTGCCGTCGAACTTGCCGTCATAATAGCCGTGTTCGGAAAGCCGCTGCTGCAGTTCCTGCCGCTCCTCGAAGCTCAGCTTGGTGAAGGGCCGTTTCCAGTCCTGAACCAGGCCGCTGCCACCAGCGATCTCGTCGGCAAGAAGGCCGACGGCGAGCGCGTATTTGTCGGCGTTGTTGTAGGCCTTGATGACCGAGAAGTTCTTGATCATCAGGAAGGCCGGCCCGCCGCGGCCGTCGGGCACTTTCAGCGTCGCCTTGTCGGAGCCGTTCTTGAACGGCTTGCCGTTGGCCCTGACGACGCCAAGCGCCTGCCATTGCGCCAGCGTCTTCGAGCCGGCGGGAAGCTTGCCGGCCGGCAGGACGACCTCGTAGCCCCAGGTCTTGCCGGCCTGCCAACCGTTCTTCCTCAGCAGATTGGCGGCCGTCGCCAGCGCATCGGGGATCGAGTTCCAGATGTCGCGCTTGCCGTTGCCGTCCATGTCGATGGCATAATGCTGGTAGCTGGTCGGTATGAACTGGGTGTGGCCCATGGCGCCGGCCCACGAGCCGCTGAGATGGCTTTCGTCGATGTCGCCGCTCTGCAGGATCTTCAGCGCCGCGATCAGCTGGGTGCGGGCGAATTTCGAACGCCGCGGGTCGGCATAGCCAAGCGTCGCCAGCGAGCGGATGACATTGCGCATGATGTCGTTGCGCTTGAGGATCTCGCCATAGTTCGATTCCATCGACCAGATGGCGAGCAGGATGTTGCGGTCGACGCCGAACCGCGCCTCGATCCTGTCCAGCCACGGCTTCCATTTCCTGGCCATCTGCTGGCCGACGGCGACCGACTGGTCGTGCACGCGGTTGTCGAAATAGTCCCAGGCGGGTGCCGTGAACTCGGGCTGGGTGCGGGCCTTTTCCAGCACGACCGGATCGACATCGGTGATGTTCCTGAAGGCCTGGTCGTAGATCGCACCGGAGACGCCGCTCTGCACCGCCGTGGCGCGGAAGCTGGCAACCCATTGCCGGAATCCGGCATCGGCGAAAGCAGGTCCCGCGGGCATCAGCAGGGCAAGCGACAGGCTGGCCGCCGTCACGACGCTTGCAAGGCGCTTTGCGGTGCTGCGAACGGACATCTGTTCCTCCTTTTTCGTATCAGGAAGATCATTCATCGCCGAACCCGGTTAGTATTTAGTTTACCATAGGTGGGGGCGGGAACGAAAAGACGCGACGATGCTTTACGCACTGCAAGTTTTGTAAACTCGGCGTTCCTTACATCTCGATTCCGGCGCGAAAATGTCTCAGAACGGGATTGCGGAGCGCGTAATCAAGCGGATAATTGGCAGCATGAAGAGAGTTCGCAAAGCAGTCTTCCCGGTCGCTGGTCTCGGTACGCGGTTCCTTCCCGCCACCAAGGCGATTCCCAAGGAAATGCTGACCGTCGTCGACCGACCGGTCATCCAGTATGTGGTCGACGAGGCGCGCGACGCCGGCATCGAGCATTTCATCTTCGTCACCGGCCGCAACAAGGCGGTCATCGAAGACCATTTCGACGTCCAGTTCGAGCTCTACGACACGCTTGCCCAGCGCGGCAAGGACGACCAGCTCGCCCGCCTGCAGCGGCTGCAGCCGGCGCCGGGCCAGACCAGCTTCACCCGCCAGCAGGTGCCGATGGGGCTCGGCCATGCCGTCTGGTGCGCCCGCGAACTGGTCGGTGACGAGCCCTTCGCGCTGCTGTTGCCCGACATGATCATGCAGTCGGAAAAGAGCTGCATGAAGGACATGGTCGAGCTCTATGCCGAGACCGGCAACAACATCATCGCGGTGCAGGAGTGCGATCCGGCCGAGGCGCATAAATACGGCATTGTCGGCCGCGGCGAGGATACCCATCACGGCTTCCGCATCACCGGCATGGTCGAGAAGCCGAAGGCAGGCACCGCGCCCTCGAACCTGTTCATCAACGGCCGCTATATCCTGCAGCCGGAGATCTTCGGCATCCTCGAAGGCCAGGAGCGCGGCGCCGGCAACGAGATCCAGCTCACCGATGCGATGCTGAAGCTGGAGAAGCAGCAGCCCTTCTACGGCTACCACTACCAGGGCCGCACCTTCGACTGCGGCTCGCCGGAAGGCTTTGTCGAGGCCAATGTCGCCTTCGCTTTGTGGCGCAGAGACATGAATGAGAGCATGGCCGGCGTCATCCGCACCCTGCTCGACGAGATGCAGCCGTCCGAGCGGCGCGGTGCGGCGCTCTAGAGCAATTCCAGGAAAAGTGCGAGCGGTTTTCCGTCCGGAATTGCGTCAAAACAAAGAGATAGAGCGGCTCGCCGTTTCTTTGAAACGGTGAGACCCCTCAGCGCTGCAC
>NZ_RZOF01000495.1:0-3307 GCF_003998955.1 Mesorhizobium sp. M4B.F.Ca.ET.017.02.2.1
CCGGTGAGGCGGGCGTGCTCGTAGGCTTCCTCCACCGTCACGTCCTCGCCCACCTTGCCGGTGCACAGCGTGCCGTCGGCGCGCAACGGCCCCTGGCCGGAGAGGAAGATCAGCCGGCCGCTCTCGGCGTGGGTGACAAAGTTGGCGATGGGCGTCGGCGGCTCTGGCAGCTTCAGGCCGAGTTCGGCGAGCCGGATATAGGGCGTCATGTAGTCTCCTTGCGGCTTCTCTTTGTTCTACGCAACTCCGGACGGAAAACGGCTTGCACTTTTCCTGGAGTTGCTTTGGGTCGCCGCCCGATGTCAGAAATGCGAGGCGCGGAACCGCGCCAGGAAGCTGCGGAGACGCTCGTTGGTGGTCTCCGCCGCCAGGATCTCCTTCGGCGGGCCGACGGCACTGACCCCACCATCGGCCATGAAGACGATGCGGCTGGACGCATCGCGGGCGAAAGCCATTTCATGCGTCACCATCAGCATGGTCATGCCGTCCTCGGCGAGGCTGCGCACCACGGCCAGCACCTCGCCGACCAGTTCCGGATCGAGCGCCGAGGTGATCTCGTCGAGAAGCAGGATCTTAGGCTCCATGGCGACCGCGCGCGCAATGCCGACGCGCTGCTGCTGGCCGCCGGACAGCTCGGCCGGCAGGCTGTCGGCCTTATGCGCAAGACCGACGCGGCCGAGCCAGTGCTCGGCGATCGAGCGCGCCTCGGCCGCGCTCTTGCCGCGCACCTTGGTGAGGCCGAGCATGATGTTGCCGGCCGCCGTCAGATGCGGGAACAGGTTGAAGCCCTGGAACACCATGCCGGTCTCGGCGCGCATGCTGGCGAGATCGCGCTCGCTGCGGCGCTGGCGCGTTGCGGCGTCGCGGTAGCCGACCTCCCTGCCGTCGATGCGGATCGAGCCGCTGTCGTAGCTTTCGAGGAAGTTGACGCAGCGCAGCAGCGTGGTCTTGCCGCTGCCTGACGGCCCGATGACCGTCACCACCTCGCCGCGCGTCACCTCGAGGCTGACGGAGCGCAGCACCGCGACGGCGCCGAAGGCCTTGGACACATCGCGGACTTCGAGCAGTGCGGGAGGGGCGTTTGAGGCGTCGGACATCATGCTATTCCCGAATGAAGGAGAAGCGTCGCTCCAGCCGACGGCTGGCCAGCGAAAGCGCGTAATTGACGGCGAAGTAGACCAGCGCGCCGAGGATATAGAGCGGCATCGCCTCGTAGGTGCGGCCGATGACCTGGTTGATCGCCTGCATCAGGTCGGTGATGCCGAGCAGCGAGACCAGCGCGCTGCCCTTGACCGCGTCGGTGACGCCGTTGATCCAGGGCGGCAGGAAGCGCCTGAAGGCCTGGGGAAAGATGACGTAGGTCAGCCGCTGGCGAAAGGTCAGCCCGATCGCCATCGCTGCTTCGGACTGGCCCTTGGGGATCGAGCCGACGGCGCCGCGCACATACTCGACCACCTGCGCCGTCTTGAACAGCGTCAGCGCCAGCACCGCGGCCCAGAAGGACTGCAGATGAAGCCCGACCGCCGGCATGCCGTAATAGACGAAGAACATCAGCACCAGGATCGGGATGCCACGGATAGTGTCGCTGAAGATGCGCACCGCCCAGCGCAGCGGGGCGGGGCCATAGACCAGGCCGACGCCCAACAGGACACCGGCGATGAGCGAAAGCACCACGACCAGCAGCGACACCCACAGGGTGATGGCGAAGCCTTGAGCGAGGAACGGGACGGCGTAGAGGATTTGGCTCAGCATGTCAGCGCGCCGCCCTGAACCGGCGCTCGACGAGCCTGAGCGCGAAAAGCAGCGCATAGCCGGTCACCAGATACATCGCCGTGGTGACCAGGTAGACTTCGACGATGCGGAAGGTGTTGAAGTTGATCCACTGCGCGCCGTAGGTGAGTTCGGGCACCGAGATGACCGAGGCGATCGAGGTGTCCTTGAACAACGAGATGAAGGTGTTGGAGAGCGCCGGCAGCGTGATGCGCAGCATCGTCGGCAGGCGCACATGGAGCAGCCGCTGCCAGGGCGTGAGGCCGATCGCCTTGCCGGCATCCAATTGGCCGCGCGGCACGGCCTCGAGGCCGGAGCGGAACACCTCGACCAGATAGGCGCCGCTATAGACCGACAGCGTCAGCACGAACGAGGTCGGCGCGCTGTAGGCGATGTCGATCACCGTCGGCAGTCCGTAGAAGACCAGATAGACGAGCAGGATCAGCGGCACGTTGCGGATGAACTCGACATAGGCGGCGATGATCGCCCGCACCGTGCGTCCGGCCGAAACGTACCAGACCGCCAGCACCAGCCCGATGACGATGCCGATGGCGATCGAGATCACGGCAAGCTCGAGGCTGAGCAGCAGCCCGCCCCAGAGCTTGTCGAAATGGCGCCAGATCAGGTTGAAGTTGAGCGCGTAGCCCATGTGCTGCAGCCTCAAGACTTCCGCCGCGGCGCGAACAGGTCGCGCCGCGCTGGAAGGGAATGGAAGGGCGCGCCAGGCGCCCTTTCTGCGAACGGCATCAGATGACCGGGAAGCCCGGATGACGCGCCGGCGGCTCCAGCCCGAAATAGTCCTTGAACGCCGCGTCGTAGAGCGCGGTTTCGTGGCCGAACATGGCGATGGTGAAGGTCTGGTTGACGTAGGTCAGCCAGTCGAGATCGCCTTGCCGGAGTGCCGCGCCGTAGAGCATCGAGTACCAGCTCTTGCCGGCGTCGAAATATTTGTCGGGATTGCGCGAGGCGAGCCAGCGCACCGTGGAAAGATCGACGGCGGCGGCGTCGACGCGCTTGGATTCCAGCGCCTGCAGCACATTGGCCTGGGTGTCGATCTGCATCACCTGAGCATCTGGCAGGGCGTAATGGACCGAGGTCTCGGCATCGACGTTCTGCAGGATGGAAATGCGGGTCGCCGAGCCGGCGGCGAGCAGCTTGTCGAAGGTCTTGTTCTCGGCGGAAGGAAGCGTCAGCAGGGCGACGCCTTCGACGTAGTAGGGCCGCGAGAAGTTGATCAGCTGCGAGCGCTGCGCCGTCATGGTCATGAACTGGATGGTGATGTCGACCTTGTTGGTGGTCACGTTCGGAATGCGCTGCGCCGGGTCCTGCATGACGAACTCGACCTTGGTCGGGTCGTCGAACAGGCCCTTGGCCAGGATCCGGCCCATGGTGATGTCCATGCCGACAAGCTCGCCGGCATCGTTCTCGAAGTGCCAGGGCGCGTTGGTGCTGCCGGTGCCGACGATCAGCTTGCCGCGATCGAGCACGGTGCGCAGCAGGCTGTCGGGCGCCGCCTGAGCCGCCGCCTTCTTGGCAT
>NZ_RZOF01000496.1:0-3289 GCF_003998955.1 Mesorhizobium sp. M4B.F.Ca.ET.017.02.2.1
GATCCGGCGAAGGACTGGATCCGCACCGTCGACTGGGAGAAGGTGCGCAGCGAATTCTCCGGCAAGACGGTCAAGTTCGCCATCGGCGCCGCCGACATGGAGTCGGCCGCGGACGGGCTGAAGCCCTTCGAGCAGCTTTCGGGAATGAAGGTCGAGCTGGTGCCGATCCCGGACGATTCGATGTACGACAAGGTGCTGGCCGAGTTCATCTCCGGCAACGCCAGCTTCGACGCGCTGCAGTTCTTCTCGCCGTGGCTCGGCGACTTCGCCGGCCCAGGCTTCCTTGCCAAGCTCGACGACTATGCCGCGAAGTGGAAGCTGCCGCTCGACGACTTCTACGACACCTATCGCCTGAACTACGGCTATTTCGGCGACCAGGGCCTGTACGGCATCCCGTTCGACTGCGATATCCAGATGGTGCATGTGCGTCCGTCGCTCCTGAAGAAGGTGACGGGCAAGGATGCCGACACCAAGCTGACCGTGCCGACCTATGACGAGATGATCAGGCTTTCGGCGGAGCTCAACAAGGTTGAGAAGGGCGTTGCCGGCGTCGGCCTGATGGGCGCCCGCGGCTTCTGGTCCACCTACACCTGGGAGCACATCGCCGCGCAGCACGGCGTCGATTTGTTCAACGATTCCTGGGAGCCGGTCTTCAACAGCGATGCCGGCGTCAAGGCGCTGGAAACCATCCTGGCGCTGAAGGCGTCTTCGGCGGAAGGCGTGGCCGGATGGGGCTGGGGCGAGAACCGCGCCGCCTGGCTCGGCGGCCAGCTCGCCATGAACATCTCCTGGCAGGATTCCGGCACCCAGGCGACACGGCCGGACCAGAGCCGCATCGTCGGCGACGTGCTCACCATCTATGAGCCGCGCGTGCAGATCGAAGGCGCCCGCTTCGCGCCGCCGAACATTGCCGGATCGACCTCCTGCGTGACGGCCACGTCGCAGAACCCGGAGGGCGCCTTCCTGATGCTCGCCTTCCTGACCACGGCATCGATCATGGCGATGAACGAGGCCAACGCCAATGGCGTCGCGCCGGGCTACAAGTCGGTGCTGAAGAACGATAAGCTGCGGTCGGTTTCCCAGCCCGCCGCGGTCTGGGCGGACTCGCTGGACTATGCCTGGTGCGCGCCACGCATTCCCGGCATGTTTGAGATGGAACAGGCGCTCGGAAACGAGATCAACAAGGCGATCGTCGGCCAGGCGAAGCCGAAGGAGGCGCTGGATGCCGGCGCCAAGGCCTGGAAGGAGATCATGACCAAGAATGGCTTCTTCTCGGACAAGGAACCCTTCAAATACGCCGCCGTGGCTCCGGCGACCTGGGCCGGCAAGGGAAAGACCCCGCCGGTCTGACGATTGAACGATGCTGGCTTGCCGACTGGTCCAGGGAGACTTCACGTAATGCAGGACTCCGCGGTCCAGAACAGTACAGGATGGGCGGCCAAGGCCGCTCATCCCGGCGTCAGGCTCCGACCCCGGAGCCGGTGGCGCCGCAAGGCCTTTCCCTATCTTCTGGTGGCGCCCTCGGTGATCTTCCTGCTGGGGATCACGCTCTATCCCGGCATCTATGCGATCTATCAGGGCTTCTTCCACGTCCGCTTCAACAACTGGACCTTCGCGGGCTTCGACAACTACAGCAAGCTGCTGTCGGATCCCGAATTCTGGCAGGCGCTGTGGAACACCTTCGTCATGGGCGCGATCGCGCTCGCGCTCGAATGCACGATCGCCATCAGCATCGCGGCCTTCGCCTATCGCGATCCCTGGGTGCGGTCGTGGCGCATCATCTTCCTGATGCCGATGCTGTTCATGCCCTCGGCCGTCGCCTTCATCTGGAAGCTTGCCTTCAACGACGGCCGCGTCGTCAGCGACCTGTTGATGCGGCTGGGGCTGATCGATGGCAACCTGGATTTCCTGGGTTCGGTCTGGCTTGCCCGGCTGACGCTGATCGTCGCCGACGTCTGGCAGTGGACGCCCTTCCTGTTCATCATCTTCGTCGCCGCGCTGCAGGGCCAGGACGCCGAGATGGAGGAGGCGGCGCGGCTGGACGGAGCCAAATGGCGGCAGATCTTCTGGAACATCTCGCTGCCGCTGATGATGCCGATCGTCGTCGTCGCGCTGATCCTGCGCGCCATCGACATCATCACGATGTTCGCCTCGGTCTTTATCATCACCGGCGGGACGCCCGGCGGCGCCACCGAGACGATCAGCTATTTCATCTATCGCATCGGCTTCAAGACCTTCAACTTCGGCTACGCCTCGGCCGTCTCGGTGGTGATGCTGGCAATGACCGTCATCGTCGCGCAGCTGTTCGTGAAACGCTTCTTCCGCTCGGGACGGGAATAGCCATGGCCGCCAAAGCGAAATCCTCCGAAAGCCTGCTGCTGCGCTACCTGGTGCTTGGCGCTTGGGCGGTATTCTGCCTGGCGCCGATCCTGTGGTTCCTGTCGATCGGACTGCGGCCGAGGACCGAAATCATCGCCGCCCAGCCGATCTATTGGCCGAGCTTCTCGCTCGATGCCTGGGACATGATCTGGACCGACTGGCCGATGGGCAACTATCTGCGCAATTCGGTCGTGGCGGTCGGCGGCAGCGTCGTCATCGATCTTCTGCTCGCGATCCCGGCCGCCTATTCGCTCGCCCGCTACAACTACCGGTTCCGCGAGGACATCGGCTTCTACATCCTGTCGACCCGCATGATGGCGCCGGCCATCGTCGCCATCCCGATCTTCTTCCTGTTCCGCCAGCTTGGCCTGCTCGACTCGGTCTGGGCGCTGATGCTGGTCTATGCGGCGATCAACCTGTCGCTGGTGACCTGGATCATCCGCTCCTACATGCTCGACATTCCGCATGAGATCGAGGATGCGGCCCGCACCGATGGCGCGTCCGACCTGCGCATCCTGGTGTCGATCATCGTGCCGATGTGCCTGCCGGGCATCATCACCGCGGCGGTGATCGCCGTCATCTTCGCGGTCAACGAGTTCCTCTTCACCTTGCTCATCGCGTCGACCAAGAACGCCTACACGCTGTCCGTGGCGCTGGCCAATTTCACCGGCGGGTCCGACGGCATCATCTACAACGCGATCGCGCTTGTCGCCTTCCTCGCCTTCGTGCCGATCATGCTTCTGGTCGTGCTGATCCAGAAGCACCTGTCGCGAGGCCTGACCATGGGCGCGGTCAAGGGCTGAGATTTCGCGCCGGCCCAAAGGGCTCCGGCGCGGCCAAAGAAAGAACCGGAAAGACGAACATGGCTCAGATTCAGCTCAAGAAGGTAACCAAGGGGTGGGGATCGGTC
>NZ_RZOF01000497.1:0-3285 GCF_003998955.1 Mesorhizobium sp. M4B.F.Ca.ET.017.02.2.1
GGTTCCCGCGGTGAAATGAGCCGCCATCATCAGCATCATGCCATCGTCGCGGGAGGCCACGATGTCACGCGTCCGGGTGGCAAGCGGACCGTGGATCGGCTGCTCAGCACATCACGATAGACGTCGCTCAGCGCTTGCGCGCACGCATCCCAGTCGGGCAGCGCCAAATCCGGGACCTCCCGATGGGCCTCCAGTTCCTCGGCCATGGCGGCGGCCAGCTCCGCCGGACCGGCGTTGCACGCAATCGCCCGGCACAGGCCATTGGCGGCCAGTTCCCGCAGACCGGACGTGTCGGTGACGAGGACCGGACGGCGCAGCGACAGGGCTTCCATCACGGCGACCGGGTGGGCTTCGTATTCGCTGAACAGCACGAATAGCCCGGCACTTGCCAGGAGGTCTGCCATTCTCTGCCGCTGTGACCCGGGAATACCCGCAATCGTGACCCGCTTCTCGAGGCCGAGCGTCGCGACAAAGCGCCGCAATTCTCCCTCGTACGGGCCTGTACCGACGATGTGCAGTCGCACGTCCGGTAACCGGCGGATCAGTTCGGGCAAGGCCGCGATCGCCCGGTGATGGCCCTTGTAGCGCTCCAGCCTGCCGCCCGAGACGATCAGGTGCGGATCGACCTTGACGCCTGGGCTCGGAGCCGGCATTGCGGCGCCGTTCGGGATGACGACAAACCGCTCCCGCGGCACGCCCATCCTCCCGCTGAAGAAGTCGGCTTCGAATTCGGAGACGCCGATCAGGCGCGCCGCCCGGGCGACCAGCGGCCGGAGCAGCATGTGCTGGGTGCTGCGCACTGCGTTGCGCAACCGGGAGGAATGCCCGCCGCTGTGGAAGGTCAGGACGAACGGCACGTGCCCGCGGACGGCCGCGAGCAGTCCGATCGGCACCACGAAAGAACTGTAGCCCTGGAAGTGGATCAGATCCCAAGTCCCGCGCCGGATCGCTGTGTAAATGCCCGGCGCCACATAGAGATCCAGCTCCCTTGGCCAGGCCGGTACGCGCTGCACATGCATGCCGCGCACCTCCTCCTCGACTGGCAGCTCCCCCGAGGGATCGGTCGTGAGCACGTCGACCGCGTGGCCACGCGCCACCAAGCGGGGACCGACCTCCTGGATGTGAGTTTCGGTTCCGCCCATAAAGGGGTAGCAGCGAGCGGCAACCATCAAGATTCGCATCAGGCTTACCCGCCCTCAGCACGGGCTGTCGCGCCCCGCTGTTGGTGCACCCTCTCACGCAAGATCGTCTTGAGGACGCGCCAGCCGTCCGGGAGGGCGCGCAGATGGCTCACACCGCTGATGCGCGGAGCCTCGAAACTCGGCACCTCGACGATGTTGAGATGGCTCTTCAAGGCCCGTACGTTGATGAGGGTCTCTATCTCGAACCCATCGCAGTCGCAATTCAGCGTGCCGAGGTGCTTGGTCCAGAAGGCTATGTATCCGTAGCATAGATCGGAGAACCAACCGCCATAGAGCAACCGCACGAACAGGGTCAGCCCCCTGTTGCCGAACATCCGGAATAGCGACATGTCGTCGGTGCCGGCGCCCTGGATAAACCGTGAACCCTTAACGAGATCTGCGCCAGCCATCAGCGCACTGACAAAGACGATCGCCTCCTCCGGGACCATGGAGCCGTCGGCGTCCAGCATGACGATGATCTCACCTGTGGCGGCCCGGAATCCCGCTTGCAATGCAGCGCCCTTGCCCCGCCGGGGCTCCATGACGACCTTCACGTCCTCGCGCAGGCGGCGCGCGACCGCGACCGTGTCGTCAGTCGAACGACCGTCCACGATAATGACCTCATGCGCCCAGTTGGGGATGCGCGGCAGAAGCCAGGGGAGGTTCTCGGCTTCATTGAGCGTCGGGACGATGAAGCTCACCCGAGGCAGTGCCAGTGCCGGCTGAAGGGCAAAATCAATCGGGTCGGCCGGCGATACGGCACCGACGTGGGCGAGATTGCTGGCGAGGCGCTCATTCATGGCAGCGCTGCGAGGTCGAGCACGGGACCCAGAGGGCGGGCTGGAAGCGCGCCAGACCACGCGCAGGCAAGTGCGCGGCCAGCGACAAGCCGCAGGGGCCATCTCCAATGAGCGCCACATACACGGATGTGCTTGATCCAACCATATGCGGACTCCCCGGCCACAACGAATATGAAGATGAGCTGAAAGAAGATTGGTGCGCCTATTGGAGCGCTTGTGGCCCCCTAAAGCTTTGGTTGCTGTACGAGCATACGAGCATTACCGGCGAAGATCTGAAATGGAAGGACGATGGATGGTTAGAAAGAGACAATAGATGATTAGCTCTTTTGGGCTATCCCATGCGCTCGACCGCTTTTGCAGCGGGTGGCTAATCCGGACGTGAGACCGGCAGGGAAACGAGTTGCCCATACGGCTCCGAGATTCCGCGCGCTCCGGAGACCGGCGCGTTCGGTACCAGCACCCGATAAGCGGTCGTGACCTCTCGCAATCCCCGGACATGTCCGAACAGGTCGATCACCTCCAAGCCGGACCGGCGGTTGTAGGTGTGACACCCGAAGGCTCCGGACCAAATGCGACCGACCGGGGTCTGGGCAAATTCCGACGCGCCGAGCGCATCGATCTGACAGAATGTCACCGCGCCGCCATAGCCGCGCGCGCAGTCTTGGACTGGGCGCATCGCGCGTCCGCCGTGTCGGATTACGGCGCCGGCGGGGCGGCTGAGCCCGGCATCGATCACAACGGGATTGGCAGCATGGGGCGTCCAAGACCCGGCCAGGCTCTCGGCATGGTAGAGGCTGAGAGTATCCCAGGCGGTGGACCTCCACAGCCTTGGGCTGACGAAAAACCAAAACCCCCCTTCGTGGCAGAGCGGCGTGGTATCGTAGCCCTCAATGCCTTCCATGAGGCAGGCCTCCCGTGTCCACCGGTAGGGAAATTCCACTGCCCTGTAGAGGCTGACATTCCTGGCCGCCCCCGATTCAGGGATCATCCAGATCTGACCATCCTGCTCGAACACGAACGGGTACGAGAGGTGATGCGGTTCCTCCACAACGATCCGGGGGGCGCCGGCTGTCCCATCCCGGTTCACTGCCACGACCGCAATGCACCCCCGGTTCCTCGAGTAGAGGAACTGCTCGACAAAGATGAAAGCCTGCCCCTGGTGCCGGAACGGGAACGGGTCGGCAAGGTAGCTGTCGGCATTTCCCGTGAGCACCCGAAAGCCTGCTTCGCCTTTGTCGAGCAGGCTCGCCGATTCATCGAAGCGCCAGCCGATCCCCCACATCCTACCGCCCCTCGCCAGAATG
>NZ_RZOF01000498.1:0-3282 GCF_003998955.1 Mesorhizobium sp. M4B.F.Ca.ET.017.02.2.1
GCGGCCGCGCGAGGAATCGGCACCAAGGTGATGCAGCGCTCGGATTATGGCAGCAAGGAAGCGAATGACGGCGCGATCGATGCCGCCCTTGCCGGCTTCGGCGCCGAAATCGTCGCGCTGGCCGGCTACATGCGCATCCTGGGTGGCCGCTTCGTCGAGAAATGGCTGGGGCGGGTGGTCAACATCCACCCTGCCCTTTTGCCTGCCTTCAAGGGCCTGGATACGCATGCCCGCGCCCTGCGCGCCGGCGTTCGCATCCATGGCTGCTCGGTGCATTTCGTGACGCTCGACATGGATGACGGCCCGATCATCGCGCAGGCCGCCGTGCCGGTGATGGTCGGCGACAATGAGGATACGCTCGCCGCCCGCGTGCTCAAGGCCGAGCACCGGCTCTACCCGCTGGCGCTCGGTCTCGTCGCCGAAGGCAAGGCGCGCATGGAGAAGGGCCACACCGTGCTCGCCCATTTCGCCGACGATGCCGACAACGGCACCTCGGTGGTAATGGCGCCCGACCCGCTGCGCGAGGAAAGCGATCTCGAGCAGTTGGCGCGGATCACGCCGTAAGGGATTGAGGCTGGTAGCAAATATTGCCACTTTTCCGAGTCCGGACCGCGACGACCTGACGTTGGTGCCGAAACCGGAGCGCCGAGCGTCGGCAACTATCTCATACTCCATCGCCTCGCCAAGGAACGGATTGAGATCGTGCGTATCGTGCATGGCGCACGCGACGTCTCGACGTTATTTTGAAAGGCAGTGGCGACAGGGAATGGTGATATGGCGAAAGCAAGACAACTCCTCGTCCTGCGCCACGCCAAGTCGAGCTGGGACGATGCCAAGCTTGCCGATTTCGACCGGCCGCTCAGCTCGCGCGGGCTGAAGACGGCGCCGCTGATGGGACGGGAGCTTTCCCGGCGCGGCTGGTTGCCGGATCTGGCGCTGGTGTCTGCCGCGCTGCGCACGCGCGACACATGGCGGCTGGTCGCGGCCGAACTGCCACGAAACGTGCCGGCGGAATTCACCGATGCGCTCTACGAGGCAGCGGCAGAGGATGTGTTGGCCGTGGTGCGCAAGGCCAGCGCGGCAAGTCTCTTGCTGCTCGGCCACAATCCCGGGCTGGAGGAGTTCGCGCGCCGGCTCGCCAGTTCGAGGTCAGATGCCCAGGCGCTGAGGAAGCTCGAGGAAAAATTCCCGACGGCGGCACTGGCCCGTTTTGTCCTCGATGGAGACTGGGCGGATCTCGGCTTCGGTGGCGCGCGGCTGACGCATTGCATCAGGCCGAAAGAGCTGAGCTAGCGGCCTCCACGGCAGCGCGACCCTTGGCGCGCGCGGAGCCCAAAGACAAAATCCGACCAAAGCGATAGCGCCGAACCTTGCCGATTTGATTCAGGCTTGCGCAAGGCGAGGCGGCGGGACAAGCCCGCCGCCTCGGGGAACAATCTTGGCGAAAATCGTCGTTGACGGCCAATCTCTCGACCGGGGCAGTTTCAACGCCGCAACACGTCGCGCATGTCGTATTCGCCGGTCGGCTGTCCGGCGACCCAGAGTGCAGCGGCGATGGCGCCGCGGGCGAACATCGAGCGATCGCCCGCCGAATGCCACAGCGTCAGCACCTCGCCGTCGGCGAGGAAGCTGACGCTGTGCTCGCCGACGATGCTGCCGCCGCGCATCACCGCGAAGCCGATCTCGCCGGGCGGACGCGGACCGGTGACACCGTCGCGGCCGCGCCGGGCGACGTCTCCCAGCGCAATGCCCCGCCCCTGTGCGGCCGCCTCGCCCAGCATCAGCGCCGTGCCCGATGGCGCATCCACCTTCGCGCGATGATGCGCCTCGAAGATCTCGATGTCGCAGTGGTCGGGGCCGAGCGCGCGCGCCGCCTGCTCGACCAGCCCGGTCAGCACGTTGAGGCCAAGCGAGTAATTGCCGGAACGCACGATGGCGACCGTCTTCGCGGCGGCGGCAATGGCGGCAAGCTCGGCGGGGTCGAAGCCGGTCGAGCCGATCACCAGCGCCGGGCCGCCACGCACGGCGCAAGCCTCGGCGAAGTCAGCCGACGCGGCCGGAGTGGTGAAATCGATGATGACGTCGGCGAGCGCCAGCGCTTCGTCGCGCTCGACCAGCCCCTCGCCGGTGGCGCCAAGCCGGTGGAAGCGGGCAGCGAGTTCGAGGCGCGGATCCGCCGCAACGGCTTCCACCATCTGGCGGCCCATGCGGCCGAGCGCGCCAGCGATGGCTATCTTGAGCGGCTTCGGCATTGCGGCTCCAATGGGAAAGACGAGTCGGAACAACCAGCTAGAACAACGTTTTGCAAGATTGATTCACCCAACGGGCGCGCCATTCGTCTGCAGCATCATGCCGGCGATCTCCTTCACCAGCTTGGCGGCGACCAGAGCGGTCTGGTTCGAGAGATCCTGGCTCGCATTGTATTCAACGACATCGGCGGCGACGATCGGCTGGTCGATTCCCTGGATCAGGCCGATCACCTGGCGAGTGGTGAAGCCGCCTGGTTCGCGATGGGAAATGCCGGGCGCGAAGGCCGGATCGAGAGCGTCGATATCCATCGAGACGTAGACGGGCGTCTTGAGGTCAAGCCGCAGCCCTTCCTTGAAATGCCGCATTTCCACCACCTCGACATCGAAGCGCCTGAACTGGTCGCGGTGGTGGTCGTTGATGGTGCGCAGGCCGATCTGGATCAGCCGGTCGGCAAGCCGCTCCTCCATGATGCGCGCGAAGGGCGAGGTGTGCGAGCGCGGATTGTCGCCATAGGCATGGTAGATGTCGGGATGGGCATCGATATGCAGGATCGTCAGGCTGCGATGACGGCGTCGTACCGCGCGCAGCACCGGCCAGGAGATCGCATGGTCGCCGCCGAGCGAGATCAGCGGATGGCCGGCATCCAGCGCGCGGCCGACTTCGCTTTCGATCCGCTCCCACGGATCGCCGGGTTGCGTGAAATCGATGTCGCCGTGATCGATGAAGCGGTCGCTGAGGTCAAAGCCGGTTTCCGACCATGAACTGTAGGCATCGCTGGCGAGTTCGTGCCGGATCAGCGGCGGCGCTTCGGCCGCACCGCGCAGCCAGGACGAATTCCCGTCATGAGGAATGCCCAGAAGCGATATCTTACTCACGACATCCTCCCTCGTCGCAACAGTCAGGGCGTCTCTATAGACGCGGGAGCTGGCGGCCGCGACGGCAGGCGCTTGGGCCAGATCGCGGGATCAAACGCCAAACTCTTGCGGCTTGCGCAGCCATACCTTGTTGTCGTGCAGCGCGGCACCGCCATAG
>NZ_RZOF01000499.1:0-3275 GCF_003998955.1 Mesorhizobium sp. M4B.F.Ca.ET.017.02.2.1
AGGCCGGGGGCGCCATTCCCGCTTGCCCGGGCCGGCCGCCGCCCGCCGCCAAAGCAGGCACGACGGAAGGCGCGGATACCGGTGCCGCTGGCCTAACCTGGGACGCGGGGGCGGGCGCCGTCGCCTGTTCCCTCGTCGGCACGGCTCTTGGGCGGGCGGTCTCGGCCGTCTGGCTGCCGGGCTGGGCTGGGGCTCGATCCTTTGCGCCCGCATGGGCCACGACGTTGTGCAGTTCGCCGACGACCGTGTCGATGGCCTCGATGGTGCGGTCTATGGCCCGCTCATGCTGCAGCAACGCGCTCGAAAGCGTCTTGCGGGGCATCTCGGAACCTGGTTTCGGCGATGCCTGCTCGTCCTCATGCAGGGTTGCCTCAAGGTCCTCGGCAAACGTCTCCCAGGACAGGTCGCGATCGTCGGTCATAATTTCCCCCCGGATCCCGGATCAAGCCAAAATCGTTTGCACGCCGTCGGCCTGAACATGGTCGGGCGTCGGGGCGATCGGATGGTCTACCTGCGCGGCATCGTCGGTGAGATCGTCGGCCAGGAAGGCGACCGCCTCGTTCACCAGCGCGTCCGGATTCTGTCCGCCGAGTTCCGGATCGCAGGAGATGATGTCTGCCTGGATCAGGATCTCGTGCGTATAGTGCTCGCCGCCGACATAGGTCTTGTCGGTGCCGTCGACGTCGATGATGCCTGCGAAGTTGGCCACCTGGTTGCCGCCGGTGGTGATCGTCCATTCCGCTTCGGGATGGGCGACGAGCTGGTTCATCGCCAGGGCCACCTGGTCGCTGTCGCCCAGCACGTTGGTCTGGGAGACGTATTGCATGTTGATCAGGTCGCCCGAGATGTAGAGAACCCGCAAGTGACCGAGACCGTGGAACGCCGGGTCCTTCAGGATGTCGCCGGGATCGTCATCCTTGCCGGCGGCCATGTCGTGGGCCGCCTTCAGGTAAGACGCGGGCAATGCCTCGAAGTGGTTCTGCCCGCCGACGTTGATGATCGTCGCGTCGTTCCAGAGCAGGTTGCCGGCGCTCGAGTACGAGCCGCCTCCCGACGTCTCGAACCCATCCACGGCGCCGATAAGATCGTTGTCGATCAGCAGGTTGAGCTGATGGATGATGTTGGCGTCATAGATGTTGCCGCCGATGATGATCAGGTCGTAGTAGTGACCCAACTCACTGATCGACATATCGTTTATCGCTGTGTTGTCGCCCGTGCTCACCATGGTCCTGACGCCCGACGAGGACAGGATCGAGGTGTCGTTGTCCATCATGAAGCTGTATTGCTGCAGCCAGCTCATGATGATCAGATCGCCGGTGACTTGCGTCACCACCCAGGCGGCGGGGAAACCGTCCGCCGGGGTCGGCGCTTCGTTGCCGGCCGAGGGGTCGATGTGCTTGAACGCCGCGATGTTGAAGCACGCGTCGGCGGCGTTGTCCAACGTCCAGCCGTTCAGGCTCGGGCCGGCCGCGTCGCTGTCGCAATAGGCGTTGATCTGAATGATGGCATTGATTTCATAGCTGTCTCCGACCGCGGCGACGACGGATGTCGTTGTCCAGTTGTTGGTCAGCACCGCGGAGTTGATCAGCGTGTTGCCGCCGGTGTCCAACTCGACGCAAGGGTTCAGCAAACCGTTGCCCCAGCCCGACATGAAGTCCGAGGAGTCCGGCGGCGTGTTATAATCGTCCTTGTCGGGACCGTCGCTCGCGGCTTCGTTATCCTGCTGCTGTTCCTTGAGGATGTTGAGGTGGTCCTCCGCCTTCGGCGCGTCGGCCTCGTCGACCAGCTGACCGTTGACGTAGATGCCCGCGATCGGCCCCGAGGCCGCGTCCGGGTGCAGCACGAAAACGGTCGCATCTCCGTCGAAACTGTCGGCATAGGCCGCTATCCGCTCGCCGGCGGTGATGACGGTGTTTGCCATCTCCTCGCCGGAGCCAGGCATTGCCAGATCGTCGAGCGGCGATACTTCAGCCGCCTTGTTCATCAGGAAAGCCAGGTGGCTGCCGTCGTCGATCGCCGGCGTGAACGTCAGGCCGTGTCCGCCAGCGCTGACATAGTCGTTATCCGACAGGCGGATTTCCTGGTTGATGTACGCCGCAACCGCGCCTGGAGGTTCGATGTCAGGCAGAACCAGATGGCCGCCCGCTCCCGGCAGATGCGGGATGTGAAACAGGTGGTGGCCAGGGTGCAAAGGGCCGGCGTTCGGAATTTCGGGGGGCGTGTACCAGAAGCTCGAGCCGACCGTGTTCGGCACCAGCTCGGCCTTAAGTCCCATGTACGGAACATGCGGATCGAAATCGTCCAGCGTGTACGGCGCCTTGATGTTGATGTTCGTTTTGGGAAGATCGGGGGTCTCTTCCTTGACGGCGTCGGCGATCTTGAATTCGTCGTAGCTCTTTAGCTGCCGTGCCTCCTCGACCGAGATTTCGAACATTCCGATGAAATGCGAGATAGCCTCGGAGATCTTGTCCAATTGCATCGAATACACGGTAGCCTCCGTATCTTGAGATCATTCGCGCTCGGTCGGGGCGGCATGTCTCCCGGATTGGAAGGACCGCGCGGAAAACTCCGCGCAGTCCCAAGCTGTCTGATTTCCTAAGAAATCAGTCGTGTAGGATCGATCACGTACCGGTGTGGTCGCCGGCGTCCTCGCCAGTCAGCGTGTTGTGGTAGTCGCCGCCAACCACGGTCTGGTCGACCAGGTTTTCCTGCAGGTTGGCGCCCATCACGATCTGCTGGTTGAAAGCGCTGATGTCGATCAGGCCGTCGGCCGACGCATGGCTGGTGCCGGTCACGAAGCCGTCATCGCCATTGTTCGAGCCCCAGGTCCCACCGTCGCCGCCGGCACCACCGTCGCCGGTGTAGGCCGTGCCGCCAGCACCGCCGAGACCGCCGTCGCCGGCGTGGGTGAACCCACCCTTGGCGTCGCCGCCATAGCCATCGGCCCAGGCGCCGCTCAGCGCATGACCGCCGTCACCGCCAAAGGCCGCCGCGAAGCCGCCGAGGCTGTCGCCGCCGGTCGCCGCGCCGCTGGTGGCTTCACCGCCGGTTCCACTTCCGCCAGCTCCGGCACCGCCCGTGCCAGAACCACCCGTACCGCCAGCACCACCGGTGCCCGAGCCTGAACCTGCGCCGTAGCCTGCGCCAAAGCCTGCACCGAGGGCATCGCCGCCGTAGGCTTCGGAGTCGCCGCCGTCGGAATGAGCGTTGCCGCCGTCCGAATTGGCATTGCCGCCGTCAGCGTCGGCACCGCCGCCACCGCCGCCGCCACCGCC
>NZ_RZOF01000049.1:0-26342 GCF_003998955.1 Mesorhizobium sp. M4B.F.Ca.ET.017.02.2.1
GGATGACCATCGACCGCCACACCCGGAGAACCATCTCAGCATCGGCTTCTTCATCACGCTTGGACCGCAATTCGTGCCGGACCTCGTCGCCGGCTTCGCCAGCCAGCAGCCGGATGTCGACATCCGCCTTCTGGAAGCCGACCATGACGATCTCATCGAGCAGATGCGCGCCGGCAGGATCGAGGCAGCGATCACTTTCGGGGCGGTGAACGAAGCTGACCTCGATGCCGAACTGGTCTGCCCTCCGGCTCCGCATGTGCTGTTGAACGCCAGCCACGCATTGGCCGGCAGATCCAGTCTGCGGCTAAGTGATTTGGCTGAACTGCCCATGATCCTGCTGGACTATCCCTCGGTGCGCTCGGCCACGGACACCCTGTTCAAGCGCGGCGGGCTGCAGCCGCACATCCGCTTCCAGTCGCCTTCCTTCGCCATGGTGCGCGGCCTGGTCGCGCAGGGTCTTGGATATTCGATCGTCCCGCAGGCGCCGCAGGCCAGGACCGCGCCCGACGGCAAGAAGATCCTCGCCATACCGCTGGACGAGGACTTCCCGGAAGGGGCGGTCGTGGCGATCACGCCACGCGGCAACGGCCGCAGCGAATGGGTAGGGCAGTTTCTGGCCAAATGCCGGCGGTCCTTCGGGCATGCCGCCAACGGAGAGGGATGACGGCCGGACGAAACGGCCGAGCGGTAACAGACATCAACAAACAATGGACCGGTCAATCGGCCATGGGGAACAGAGAGGGAGAACGACAGAAATGAGTACCGCAGGAAGCAATCAACTTCGCAGGAATTCGCTAGGCCTGATCGCCGTGACCTTCATGGTGATCTCGGCGGCAGCTCCCCTGACCGGCGTAGCCGGCGCAATGCCGCTGGCGTTCATGCTTGGCAATGGCGCCGGTATTCCAGCGACCTTCATTTTCGTGACGCTGGTGATGCTCGCTTTTTCGGCCGGTTACGTGGCCATGTCGCGGCATGTCACCAATGCCGGCGCCTTCTACGCCTATGCCGCGCGCGGTCTCGGCGGGCGCTCCGCCGGCGCCGTGGCGGTCGTGGCCCTGGTCGCCTACAACGCCATGCAGTTCGGACTGATCGGTCTGCTGGGTGGCATCGCCTCCGGTGTCTTCAGCGAGCTCGGACTGGTCCTGCCTTGGTGGGGGTGGAGCCTGATCGCCGTCGTCCTGGTCGCCATTTTGGGCTACCGGCAGGTGGACCTGTCGGCAAAAGTTCTCGTCGTGGCCGTCGCGCTCGAATATCTGATTGTCCTGATCGTCGACTTTGCCATCCTCGGCAAGGGCGGCGACCACGGGCTGGCGCTGAACGTGTTCGATCCCGCCGCGATGTTTTCGGGTTCGCTGACCGCTGCGATCCTGTTTTGCCTGGGTTCCTTCATCGGCTTCGAGGCAACCACGATCTATGCCGAGGAAGCCCGAGACCCGGAAAAGACCATTCCGCGCGCCACTTACCTTTCGGTGCTGATGATCGGCATATTCTTCGTGTTCACCACCTGGCTGATGATCGTTGGCATAGGCGCCGACAAACTGGTCCCGACCATCCAGGGCTATGGCGATCCATCAGCGCTCTTCTTCGATCTGGCGGGGCGCTATGTCGGCGGGCCGATACCGACGATTGCCGGTATCTTGCTCGTATCGAGCCTCTTTGCCGCGTTGTCGGCCTTCCACAACTACATCGCCCGATACAGCTACGTGGCAGGACGCGAGGGCCTGTTGCCCGCCGCCTTCGGGCGCACCCATGCAGATCACCAAAGCCCCCACATCGGCTCGGTCGTGCAGACGATCGGCGCCCTGATTGTGCTGGCGATCTTTGCCGGCCTCGGGCTCGATCCGGTGCTCAACATGTTCACCTGGATCAGCCAGGTCGGCACGCTCGGCGTGCTCGGCATGATGACCGTCACCTCGCTCTCGGTGATCGTCTTCTTCCGCAACAAGCAGGCCGGCGCGCCGGCGCTGTCGACTGTGGTCCTGCCTGCCTTGTCGGGGCTGATCATGGCGGCCCTGTTCGTCTACATCTTCCTGCATTTTGGCGACCTCACCGGCACCACCGGCGGCGCGCTAGGGGTCATCCTGCCGGCATTGATCCCGGCCGCCGCCGTGGTCGGATATGGGCTGTCGCTGCGACTGGAGAGGGCAGATCCGGCCCGCTTCGCCCGCATGGGTGAAAATCAGGCCTGATATTGATGCCTATGCGGAAGCGTGCGTGGTCGCGCTTCCGCCAGCAAACGGAAGTGATATCGGCGCCAAACATTTTAAGCTTTAAACAACTGGACTCCTGTGCCACCGTCGGCTGGTCGTTTCCATTGCACATTTCACGACGGGTGGAGGTTTGCGAATGCTTGGCCGGTCTGCACATGTCGATACGTTCGCGCGTGACAATCTTCCGCCCGTCGATCAATGGCCGGACCTTCCGCTCGATGGGTTCGACTATCCGGAGCATCTCAATGCCGCGGTAGAGCTGACCGATCGGCAGGTCGAGCGCGGCTTCGGTGATCATGTAGCGCTGATCGGCAACGGTCGCCGCAGGACCTACAAGGAACTGTCCGACTGGACCAACCGCCTGGCGCACGCGCTCGTCGAGAACTACGGCCTGCGGCCGGGCAACCGCGTGCTGATCCGTTCAGCCAACAACCCGGCAATGGTGGCGTGCTGGCTGGCCGCTACCAAGGCAGGCGCGGTCGTGGTCAACACCATGCCGATGCTGCGATCAGGCGAACTGTCACAGATCGTAGACAAGGCCAAGATCACGCTTGCGCTATGCGACACGCGGCTGATGGACGAGATGGTGGCTTGCGCCAAGGACAGCCGCTTCCTCAAGCAGGTCGTCGGCTTCGATGGCACGGCCAATCACGACGCAGAGCTCGACCGCGCGGCCCTCGACAAGCCGGTCGTATTCGATGCCGTGGAGACCGGTCGCGACGACGTGGCCCTGCTTGGGTTCACGTCGGGCACCACCGGCTCGCCAAAGGCGACGATGCATTTTCATCGGGACCTGCTGATCATCGCCGACGGTTATGCGCGCGACGTCCTGCAGGTCACGCCCGAGGACATTTTCGTCGGCTCGCCGCCGATCGCCTTCACCTTCGGCCTCGGCGGACTTGCCATCTTCCCGCTCCGCTTCGGCGCCACGGCGACGCTGCTGGAGCACGCCTCTCCGGCCAACATGATCGAGATCATCGAGAGATATGGCGCGACCATCGTGTTCACGGCTCCGACGGCCTACCGGGCGATGATCGCCGCGCTCGACGAAGGGGCCAATCTTACGTCGCTTCGGATCGCGGTTTCTGCCGGTGAAACCCTTCCCGCGCCGGTGTTCGAGGCCTGGGTGCAGCGGACTGGCAAGCCGATTGTGGACGGCATCGGCGCAACCGAGATGCTGCACATCTTCATATCCAACCGGCTGGACGATCTCGCGCCGGGCAGGACCGGGCGTCCGGTTGCCGGCTACGAGGCCCGGATCGTGGATGCCGATATGAACGAGTTACCGCGTGGCGAGGTCGGCCGGCTAGCCGTCCGTGGCCCGACGGGCTGCCGCTACCTGAATGATCCCCGGCAGAAGGACTATGTGCGCGACGGTTGGAACCTGACAGGGGACTCGTTCTTCCGGGATGAGGAGGGTTATTTCCATTTCGCCGCCCGCTCGGACGACATGATAATTTCCTCAGGCTACAACATCGCTGGTCCCGAAGTTGAGGCGGCCTTGCTTTCCCACCCCCATGTCAAGGAATGCGCTGTCGTCGGCGTCCCGGACATCGGTCGTGGGCAGATCGTGGAGGCGCATGTCGTCCTGATCGACGGGATCGACCCGGGTGAGTTGGAGCAACGCCTCTTGCAGGATCATGTCAAAGCCACCATCGCGCCCTACAAATATCCGCGTTCGATCAAGTTCACCGATGCGCTTCCAAAGACGCAGACTGGCAAGATCCAGCGGTTCAAGCTGAAAGTGCATACTTGCACCTGAGCGCAGCATGCTCAGGTGCCAGCCTAGGCTGAAGGAAGTCGCTCGGTGTTTTTCTGGTGGCGGCCGAGGCCTCGACCAGTCGACGAAAACAACGAACTACCCGAGGGTTTGGCTCGCCAGGGCATAGGTCTTCGGCATAGCCGGGTCACCGGCAGCATAATCGGCGAGGCGCTTGCCCAGCGACATGGTCAGCACCGTGTCGAAGACCGGCATTCCGCTGTGCGACAGGAGGGCAGCGAAGTCGCCATTGTCCACATGCGTGTCGATCCTGAGGAAAGACCCCGAATGGTCGGCCACGTGCGGCCGGACGACCGCCACGGCGTCGGCGTCGCTTTCCGCCACGACCGGCCCCACGACATGGCCCCGCCCGAACGGGCGGCAGAGCGCGAAGGCTTTCAGCCTGTCGCCTTTGAAAAGGCCATAGCCGGCCGAGTGCGCGAAGAGCTTTTCGATGAGCGCCGCCCGCCTGACGCCAAATCCCGCCCCATCGAGCATGATCGCCGCGGGAATGTCGCCTTCACCCAAAGTCCGGACATCGCCCCTGGCTGCCAGCCTACCCGTCCCCTCCGCACGAACGACACCCTGGCATTGGTAGACTGTCTTCTCCGGCTGGAAGTCGAGCGAAAGATAGAGCCGTCTTGCCGCTCGGGTTGCATTGAGGCGTAGGTCGCGCCCGGCGACCTTCTCGAAGACCCGCTTCATCAGCCATTGCCCGGCTCCGAGCGTCTGCAGTCGCGGCGAGGTGATGACCATTCCCACGGTCGCGAAGTCGGCGCCATGCTCGAACCACATGGCCGAACCGAGAACGCGGCCAATCTCATCGAGCGCCACGAAGCCGCGTCCCGATTCGCGCAGGAACTGCCAGTCTTCGGCCCGGTGCGGCCATCCCACGGACAGGGAGTGCGCGTGCAACCGGTCGAGTTCGATGCCCTCGATGTCGCCGATGCGCATCGAGAAGGTATCGATTTTCAAGCTTCCGGACGGCTTCAAGTCCATGCCCCTGAAAGATTGCCGCACTAGAGGGTGACGCCCTCTCCCCGCCAACGCTAAACAAGCAGACCGGTAGGATTTGCTCGAAAGCCGGGCGCCAACGCTAGATTCAACTGAAACACTTCCGCTTTCGGCACGCAATCGCGAAAGAACGCGCACATCCTCTCCCGAAATCTAGCAGCATACGGTCGTCGGCACCGATCCCGGCGACCCGAAGTGTCTTAAGGGTTGGAATGGACGTCTTCGACATCCTCGACCGTCTCGTCGCCTTTCCATCGGTCGCCGGCAAACCGAACGGCGACATCGCCAGCTGGATCGCGGCCCATCTTGCGCAACACGGGGCGCAGGTCACCCTGCTTCCGGGGCCGGAAGGCGACCGTTCCAACCTGTTCGCGACGATCGGCCCCACCGATGTCCCGGGCTACATCCTGTCCGGCCACATGGACGTCGTCCCGGCCGGCGAGCCGCAATGGTGCTCGGCCCCTTTCGCGCTGCGCCGGGAGGGCGAGCATCTCTACGGGCGTGGCACCACGGACATGAAGGGGTTCCTTGCCGCCGCGCTGGCGGCTGTGCCTCACCTGACAGAACTGCGCCTGGCCAGACCGATCCACCTCGCCTTCTCCTACGACGAGGAGGTCGGATGCCGCGGCGTGCCGCATTTGATCGCCCGCCTTCCCGAACTTTGCGCGAAACCGCTCGGCGTCATCGTCGGCGAGCCGAGCGGCATGCGCGCCGTGCGCGGCCACAAGGGCAAGGCGGCGGCTCGGGTGACGGTCAACGGGCGGTCCGGCCATTCGTCGCGGCCCGATCTCGGGCTCAACGCCATCCATGCCATGGCCGCTGCGCTGGGCGCGGCCGTCAGCGAAGCCGAGCGGCTGACGTGCGGTCCGTTCGACCCCGCCTTCGAGCCGCCCTATTCCTCGCTGCAGGCGGGCGTGGTGACGGGTGGGCAGTCGGTCAACATCATTCCAGACACCTGCACGCTGGACCTGGAGGCCCGCGCCATACCCGGCGTCGACCCGGCCAGCCTGCTCGCGCCGGTCAGGGCGCGAGCCGAAGCCCTTGCGGTCGACGGCTTTCGGATCGAGTGGACGCCGATGAGCGCCTATCCGGCGCTGTCGCTGCCGCAGGACTCGAGCCTGGCGGCACTGTTGGCCGAGCTGACCGGCGAAGCGCCGCTTGCCGCCGTCAGCTACGGCACGGAGGCCGGTCTCTACCAGGCCGCCGGCTTCGATGCGATCATCTGCGGCCCGGGCGACATAGGTCGCGCCCACAAGCCCGACGAATACATCCTCGCCAGCGAGCTCGCCGCCTGCCAGCGATTGATCGAGGCGCTGGGCGCCCGCTGCGCGGCTTGAAGGGGACCCGGGATGACCTTCCTGTTCAATTCCGATGCGCGCCGCGGCGCGGTCTTCGCAGAGGCCTTCGCCGAGGAACTGCCGGACATCCCCTTCACGACGAATGCAGCAACAGTCGATCCCGACGCCGTACGCTATCTCATCACCTGGACTGCGCCGGAAGACCTCGCGCGCTACAGGAACCTGGAGATCCTGTTTTCCATCGGCGCCGGCGTAGACCAGTTCCGCCTCGATAGAGTGCCGGAACAGGTGAAGATTGTGCGTACGATCGAGGAAGGCATCGTGCGCATGATGCAGGAATATGCGACGCTTGCCGTGCTTGCGCTCCACCGCAACCTCCCTGGATATCTGGCACAGCAACGCGCCGGCGAATGGCGCGACATACCGCAGCTTCAGGCCGCCTCGCGCCGGATCGGCGTGCTCGGCCTCGGGCAGCTCGGCCAGGCCGTCCTCGACCGGTTGAAGCCGTTCGGCTTTCCGCTTGCCGGTTGGAGCCGCTCGCCGCGGCGGATCGAGGGCGTGACCTGTCACGATGGACGGCACGGGCTGCAGGAGATGCTTGCGGCCAGCGACATTCTGGTCTGCCTGCTGCCGCTGACCGAGGAGACGCGCGGTTTCCTCGATGCCGAGCTGTTCGCGAAGCTGCCCAAGGGCGCGGCGCTCGTCCACGCCGGTCGGGGGTCGCAACTCGACCACGAAGCGCTTGTCGCCGCGCTCGACAGCGGCCGCCTCTCGGCAGCGATGATCGATGTCACCGATCCCGAGCCTCTGCCCTCGGGCCATCCATTCTGGTCGCATCCGAAGATCATCCTGACACCGCATGTCGCCAGCGTCACCCAGCCGGCGACCGCTGCGCGCGCCGTCATCGACAATATCAAGCGCCACCGCGCCGGGCTCGATCCGATCGGGCTCGTCGACCGGTCGCGCGGCTATTGAAGCTCCAACCTGAAAGGTCATTCCTTGTCCCTGCTGAAGACCCTCGATACCGACCCGTCCTCCCCGCCAGGCCAGTCCAAGGCGTCGCCCGAGCGGCTGATTGCCGGCGACCCCGCCTTCAAGACCTGGGCGCAGGACGCGGCCAAGGACGACCTCGTCCATACTGGCGTCTGGGAGGCGACGCCGGGGGAGACGCGCTCGATCAAGGGAGAGACTTTCGAGTTCTGCCACATCCTGTCTGGCGTGATCGAGATCACGCCGGACGGCGGCGAGCCGGTGACCTACGGCGCCGGCGACAGCTTCGTCATGAAGCCGGGCTTCACCGGCGTCTGGAAGACGATCGAAACGGTGCGCAAGATCTACGTGACGGTCGGGTGAACGATCGGCGCGGTTGCAAGCGGCAGCGACAGATTTTGCCGTCCCGCGCGACACGCACGCAACAATCATCCGCCGCGGTTCGTCGAACGACGCATGCTGCTTGCCCGCGCGCGCTAGGCTGCTTCCAACGCTGCTAAGTGGTTGCCCATGAGCCTGAGCTTCGATCCGAACACAATTCCCCTTCCCGTCGGCCATTTTGTCGGCGGGGAAATGATCGCGGCCGAGGGCGCGATCGAGATGCGCCGCCCGTCCGACGGCAAGGAATATGCCGCCTGCCCGGTGGCCGGCGCCGACATGATCGACCGTGCGGTGGAGAGCGCCAAGACGGCGCTCAAGGCCAGCAACTGGGGCGGCGTCCGGCCGCGCGAGCGCACCAGGGCGCTGCAGGCCTGGGCCGACCTGATCGAGGCCGAAGCCGCAACGCTGGCCAGGATCGAGGCGCTGTGCTCCACCCGCCCGGTCGGCCAGCTCGTTGCCGGCGACATCGCGGTGACCGCCGAGCAGATCCGCTTCTTTGCCGAATTCGCCGACAAGGAAGGCAGCGAGCTCGTGCCGACCGACGACGCCAGTCTCGGCATGATCATGAGCGAGCCCTATGGCGTGGTCGGCGCGATCACGCCCTGGAATTTTCCCATCTCGATGGCCGGATGGAAGCTTGGCCCGGCGCTGGCCGCGGGCAATGCGGTGGTGCTGAAGCCGTCGGAAATGACACCCTTTTCGGCTGTCTGCATGGCGCAACTCGCCGTCAGGGCGGGTCTGCCGGCAGGGCTCATAAACGTGGTGCTGGGAGACGGTCCGACGACCGGAACGGCGCTGACCGGCCATCCCGAGATCGCCAAGGTCAGCTTCACCGGCTCGACTCGCGCCGGCTCGGCGATCATGGAGAACGTCGCTCGCACCGGCGTCAAGCCGATGACGCTGGAGCTTGGCGGCAAGAGCCCGCAGCTCGTCTTTGCCGATGCCGATCTGGACAAGGCGGCGACGGCGATCGCCGGCAGCGTCACCTTCAACGCCGGCCAGGCCTGCGTCGCCGGCACCCGGCTGATCGTCGAGAAGAGCGTCGCCGACAGGCTGACGACCGCGATCCTGGAGAAGATGAAGGCCGTGCGGCCTGGCCCGACCTGGGACGAGGCGACGCATTATTCGCCGATCATCTCGGAACGGCAGCGGGCGCGTGTCGACAGCATTGTGCGGGCTGCGGTGGCGGCAGGCGGCGAATGCCTGACCGGCGGCGCCGCCATGGATAGCCGCGGCTATTTCTACGCACCGACACTGATCGCCAATGTAGATCAGTCCAATCCCGCGATCGTCGAGGAGATCTTCGGCCCGGTGCTCACCGTCCAGACCTTCGAGACCGAGGACGAGGCGCTGGCGCTGTCCAGCCATCCTACCTACGGGCTGGCTTCCGGCCTGTTCACTTCCGATCTATCGCGTACGATCCGTTTGGCGCGCAAGCTCGAAGCGGGCACGGTCTGGGTCAACCGCTACAGCCGCTCGCGCGACCACATCCTGCCGACCGGCGGCTACAAGCGCTCCGGCATCGGCAAGGACCTTGGCCGCGACGCCTATCTGGCCAACCGCAGGACCAAGAGCGTCCTGGTCAGCGTATGAAGGGATGCCGATGAAATCCTACTCGATCGCCCTGATCCCCGGTGACGGCATCGGCCGCGATGTCACCGCCGCCGCCTGGACGGTGCTGGAAACCGTCGCCAAGCAGGACGGCTTTGCCCTGACGGGCACCGAGTTCCCCTGGTCCTGCCGCTTCTACAAGGAGACCGGCCGCATGATGCCCGAGGATGGCATCGAGACCTTGCGCGGCTTCGACGCCATCCTTCTCGGCGCGGTCGGCTGGCCGGCGGAGGTGCCGGATTCGGTCTCGCTGCACGGCCTGCTGCTGCCGATCCGCAAGGCATTCGTGCAATATGCCAACATCCGGCCACACCGCCTGCTGCCTGGGGTCACGGGACCGCTGCGAGCGGAAGGTTTCGACATCCTGTGCATCCGTGAGAACACCGAGGGCGAATATTCCGGCGCCGGCGGGCGTGTGCACCAGGGCACTTTGGACGAGGTCGCGGTGGAGACATCGATCTTCACCCGCGCCGGCGTCGAGCGCATCCTGCGCTTCGGCTTCGAGCAGGCGCGATCACGGCGGGGCAAACTTGCTTCCGTCACCAAGTCCAACGCCCAGAAATACTCGATGGTGTTCTGGGACGAGGTCACCCGCAAGCTTGCGGGGGATTATCCGGACGTCGAGGTGACCAGCTATCATGTCGATGCGCTCGCGGCGCGCATGATCATGGCGCCGGAGAGCCTCGACGTGCTCGTCGCTTCCAACCTGTTCGGCGACATCCTGACCGACATCGGCGCGGCGATCCAGGGCGGGCTCGGCTATGCCGCCTCCGCCAACATCAATCCCGACCGTTCGGCGCCGTCCATGTTCGAGCCGGTGCACGGCTCGGCGCCCGACATCGCCCATCTCGGCATCGCCAACCCGATCGCCACCATCTGGTCCGGCGCCATGATGCTCGATCATCTCGGCGAAAAGGCTGCCGCCGGCCGCGTCATGAAGGCGCTCGAGGCGACAACCGCGCGAGGCATTGGAACCACCCCCGGCAAGGATCGCACACAAGCCATCACCGCTGCCGTCGTCGCGGCGCTCACCTGATTGCAAGGTCGTTTTCGATGAGAAACCTGAAAGACAAAAGCCTCTTCCGCGAAGCCGGTTTTATCGGCGGCGAATGGGTCATCGCCGACTCCGGCAAGACGGTCGATGTCATCGATCCGGCGACCCAGGCCGCGATCGGCACCGTGCCCGACATGGCCGCTCCGCAGACCCGCGCGGCCATAGACGCCGCGGCTGCTGCCTATGGGGATTGGAGGAAGAAAACCAACGCCGAGCGCGCTGCCCTCCTGGAGGCCTGGCATGGGCTGATGCTGGCGCATCTGGACGATCTTGCGCTGATCCTGACGACGGAACAGGGCAAGCCGCTGGACGAGGCCAAAGGCGAGATCCGCTACGGCGCGTCCTTCGTCAAATGGTTCGCCGAGGAGGCACGCCGCATCAACGGCCACACCATCCCCTCGCCGACGCAAGACCGGCGCATCATCGTGCTGAAGGAGCCGGTCGGCGTGTGCGGCATCATCACGCCGTGGAATTTTCCCAATGCGATGATCACCCGCAAGGTCGCGCCGGCGCTGGCCGCCGGCTGCACGGTGGTCATCAAGCCATCGGAGTTCACGCCCTATTCGGCGCTGGCGCTAGGCGTGCTCGCCGAACGTGCGGGCATCCCCGCCGGCGTCATCAACATCGTCACCGGCGTGCCGGCCGATATCGGCAACGAGATCATGGCGAATGAGACCGTGCGCAAGATCTCCTTTACCGGCTCGACGCGGGTCGGCTCGCTGCTGATGCGCGGCGCGGCCGACAGCGTGAAGCGGCTCAGCCTAGAACTTGGCGGCAACGCGCCCTTCATCGTCTTCGACGACGCCGACCTCGATCTCGCCGTCGAGGGCGCGCTGGTCTCAAAATTCCGCAATGGCGGCCAGACCTGCGTTTGCGCCAACCGCATCATCGTCCAGGCCGGTGTCTACGAGACCTTCGCCGCGAAGCTCTCCGCCCGTGTCAACGCCATGAAGGTCGGGCCGGGCACCGAACCCGGCATCGCCATCGGGCCGATGATCAACATGGCGGCGGTCGATAAGATCAACCGTCACGTCGAGGACGCGCTAGCCAAGGGTGCGGCGATCATCACCGAAAAGCCGGCGCTACCGGTCGGTCACCAGTATGTCGCGCCACTGGTGCTGACCGGCGCCACGAAAGACATGCAGCTTGCCGGCGAGGAAACCTTCGGCCCGGTCGCGCCGCTTTTCCGCTTCGAGACGGAGGAAGAGGCGATCTCGCTGGCCAACGGCACGCCTTACGGGCTTGCTTCCTACTTCTACACCGAGAATTTGAAACGCGCCTGGCGTGTCGGCGAGGCGCTGGAGTTCGGCATGGTGGGGCTCAACACCGGCTCGGTCTCGATGGAAGTGGCTCCCTTCGGCGGCGTCAAGCAGTCCGGTCTTGGGCGCGAAGGTGCCCAGGCCGGCATCGAGGAATATCTCGAGATGAAGAGTTTTCATATGGGAATAGGGGAGTAAGGCAGTAGGGAATGAGCGCCTGTACCCTACTCCCCTACTCCCCTACTCCCCTACTCCCCTACTGCCTCACTGAATCCGGTCAAGCGCCTTGTAGTAGAGGCCGACCATCGGCAGGAACCAGGGCTTGCCGGAATAGCCGGGGATGGAAGGCCACTCGAGCCCTTTCAGCGGATTGCGGTCCTCGCGGCCGAGCATGGCATCGGCCAATATCATGCCGAGATGAGTGGAAAGTTGCGCGCCGTGGCCGGAATAGCCCATCGCGTACCAGACGCCGCCATTGTATCCGGCGCGCGGAAAACGGTCCTTGGTCATATCGACCAGCCCGCCCCAGCAATAGTCGATCTCGACCTTGGCAAGTTGCGGGAAGATCGCGGCGAGGCCTGCTCGCAATATCTCTCCGCTTTTGGCGTCGGAGCGCTGATCCGACGTTGCAGAGAAGCGCGCGCGGCCGCCGAAGATCAGGCGCTTGTCCGGCGAAAGCCGGAAGTAGTTGCCGATGTTCATCGAGGTCACGCATGTCCGGTTGCCCGGCATGGTCGTGGCGATCTCGGCATCGCTTAACGGCCGCGTAGCAATGATGAAGCTGCCGACGGAGATGATCCTGCGACGGAAATAACCGAAATTCGGCGTGGTGTAGGCACCGGTCGCCACCAACACATTGTCGGCGCTGATCCGGCCGCGCGAAGTGGTCAGCTCATGCCTGCTGCCGGTCTGCTTGCGGTCCGTCACCCTGGTGTTCTCGTGGATCACGGCGCCGTGGCGGGCGGCGGCCGTGGCCAGGCCTGCCACATAGCGGCCCATATGCATCATGGCGCTCTTCTTCGACAGCATCGCGCCGTGGAAGGGCGAACCGATCTCGGACTTGAGCTCCCCCGCCGACAGCAGCGCCGTGTCCGGATCCACCTCGGCATGGACGGCCTCGAAGTTGCGGGCGATCGCATCGAAATGCTGCGGCTTGGAGGCGAGCTTCAGCTTGCCCGCGCGCCGGAAGTTGCAGTCGATGCTTTCCTCGGCGACCAGCGCCTCGATGGTATCGACGGAGTCGTCGAGCGCTCGGTACAGCGCGATTGCGCGTTCCTTGCCGATTTCCGCCTTGGCCGAGAGGAAGCTATGGGCGAGGCCATTGTTCAGGTGCCCGCCATTGCGCCCGGATGCGCCCCAGCCCACCCGCTCCGCCTCCAGCACCGCCACCTTCGCGCCGGCCTTCGCCAGTTGGCGCGCGGCGGCGAGACCGGTGAAGCCGCCGCCGACGATGGCGGCATCGTAATGACCCTCGACCGGGCCTTGCGCCGCGCCGGAAAAGTCGGGGGCGGTGTCGTGCCAGTAAGAGACGAACTTCATCGGCAATCCGCCCTGTTTCAGAGACCGACCACGCCTGGAAGACCCGAAATGTCTGATATCTCGACATAGCCGTAGTACGGGTTGGCCGGTTCGTGGCCGCGGTTGACCCAGACCTTGTTCTTGATGCCGAGATCATGCGCCGACATCAGGTCGTAGCGGAATGACGACGAGCAGTGAAGGATGTCCTCCGGACCGCAGCCCAGCCTGTCGAACATATATTCGAAGGCCTTGAAGCGCGGCTTGTAGGCCTGAGCCTGCTCGGCCGTGTAGACGGCATGGAACGGCGCGCCGAGCTTCTCGACGTTGGACATGATCTGCGCGTTCATGGCGTTGGACAGAATGACCAGCGGAATTTCCTTGGCGACTTTCGCCAGGCCGGCCGGAACGTCGGCATGCGGCCCCCAGGTCGGGACGCGCTCATAGACCATCTTCGCGTCGTCGGGGCTGAAGGCAACGCCGTTGCGCTTGCAGGAACGCTCGAGCGCGTTGTGGACGACATCGGCATAGGGCTTCCAGTCGCCCAGGATCTCGTCCAGCCGATACGCCGCGAAATTCTTGATGAACTCCTGCATGCGCGGCTCGTCGAGCCGGCTGCCGTAGAGGTCGCGTGCGGCTTCCGCCATCTGGAAATTGGTCAACGTGCCGTAGCAGTCGAAGGTGATGTATTTGGGCCTGAAGGAAGCCATGTCCGTCGATCTCCGGTGGAAGCACATCCGCGTTCGGATGAATTCATCATAGGACGGCAGAAGGCGGCCGACCTGACCGAAATCGGCGTCCCGAAAGCAGAAAGTTCCGTATCCGCCATCCGGTTTGGCACGCTGTAGCATCTGGTGTGGCGATTACGTCGTCGCGCGAGACGTGAAGCGCGTCCGCCGCGGCGGGCGCGCCAGCACAAGATGCGGCGCATGCCTCGCGCTACGGCGAAAGATACTGTCCAGGCCAAAACCTTCAGACGATCTGCGGCGCGCCGATGGCCGAGACTTGATCAGCAGACGAAAGGATGCCTCATGCAGCAGGGCGAGATCGAACTCCAGGCCTTCGGGCCGGACCATATCGAGGGTGCGGTAGCGCTTTCTCGCCAGGAGAATTGGCCGCATCGCGCGCAGGACTGGCAGATGGCGCTGCAGCTTTCGAGCGGCGCGGTCGCGCTCGACGACCAAGGGCGCGTTGCTGGAACCATCCTGGTAACGCCCTATGGCAATGACTGCGCCATGATCAACATGGTGATCGTCGACAGGAACGTGCGGGGCCAGGGGCTCGGGCGCCGGCTCATGGACCAGGCCATCGCGCTCGCAGGCGAGCGTCCGCTACGGCTGGTCGCGACGGCGGATGGCGAGCCGCTCTATGAAAAGCTTGGCTTCGTGCCCTCCGGTACGATCCTGCAGCATCAGGGGAAGGTGACGGAGCTTGACGCGCCCGACGGCGTTGAAGCCGCAAGCATTGGCGATCTGCCGGAAATCAAAGCGCTCGATCGCGACGCTTATGGCGCCGACCGGGAAGCCCTGATCGATGCGCTGGCCGAGCGCGGCCACTTCGCAATCATCCGCCGCAACGGCGCCATCGAGGCCTATGCCGCGATCCGTCCCTTCGGGCGCGGCGAGGTGATCGGCCCGGTCATCGCGGGAAGCGCCGAGGCCGCGAAAGACCTGATCAGCTTTTTCGCCGCGCCGCGCGGCGGCGCCTTCCTGCGCGTGGATACCGACAGCCGGACCGGTATCGATGGCTGGCTCACCGAAATCGGCCTCGTCCATGTCGGCGGCGGCGTGGCCATGGACCGTCCGCCCAAGCCGGGGTCGGAACCGGCCAGGCCAAAAGTTTACGCCCTCGCCAACCAGGCGCTCGGCTAGGAGGACAACAATGCTCGCCAATTCCCTGATCGAACTCGACCGCGCCCATCTCGTCCATCCGGTCTCCTCATACCGCGGCCATGAGGCGCTCGGCGTGCGTGTCCTGAAATCGGCCAAGGGCGCCACCGTGACCGAAGCATCCGGCCGGCAGTTGATCGACGGCTTCGCCGGCTTGTGGTGCGTCAATGCCGGCTACGGCCACGACAGCATCGTCGAGGCGGCGGCCCGGCAGATGCGCGAGCTGCCCTATGCCACCGCCTATTTCGACCTCGGCTCGGAGCCGGCCATTCGCCTCGCCTCGGAACTGGCCGAGCGCGCTCCGGGCGACCTCAATCACGTCTTCTTCACCCTCGGCGGCTCGGACGC
The DNA here is from genome assembly GCF_003998955.1 of Mesorhizobium sp. M4B.F.Ca.ET.017.02.2.1. NCBI lineage: Bacteria > Pseudomonadati > Pseudomonadota > Alphaproteobacteria > Hyphomicrobiales > Phyllobacteriaceae > Mesorhizobium > Mesorhizobium sp. M4B.F.Ca.ET.017.02.2.1. Next base: position 15,329 of record NZ_RZOF01000049.1, read on the forward strand.
GGTCGACAGCACCATCCGCTTCGTCCGTTACTACTGGAATGCCAGGGGCGAGCCGAAACGCGACCAGTTCATTTCCATCGAACAGGGTTATCACGGCTCATCGGTGGTCGGCGCTGGCCTGACCGCGCTGCCCGCCTTTCACGCCGGTTTCGGCATTCCCTTTGAATGGCAGCACAAGATCCCCTCGCCCTACCCTTATCGCAATCCGGTGGGCGAGGACGGCAACGCGATCATCGCCGCATCGCTCGCCGCGCTGAAGGCCAAGATCGAGGAGATCGGACCGGAGCGGGTCGCCGCCTTCTATGCCGAGCCGATCCAGGGCTCGGGCGGCGTCATCGTCCCGCCGAAGGGCTGGATCAAGGCGATACGCGAGCTCTGCCGGGAATACGGCATCCTGTTCATCGCTGACGAGGTGATCACCGGCTTCGGGCGCACGGGACCCCTGTTCGCTTGCACGGACGAGGACATCGTTCCCGATTTCATGACGACCGCGAAGGGGCTGACCTCCGGCTATGTCCCGATGGGCGCCGTGTTCATGGCCGATCATGTCTACGACATCATCGCCGACGGCGCGGGCGCCGCTGCTGTCGGCCACGGCTACACCTATTCGGCCCATCCCGTCAGCGCCGCCGTCGCGCTCGAGGTGCTGAAGCTCTATGAAGACGGCGGCCTTCTCGACAACGGCATCAAGGCCGGTGCCCGCCTGATGACAGGATTGGCAAGCCTGCGCGACCACCCGCTCGTCGGTGATGTGCGCGGTCGCGGCATGCTGGCCGCGATCGAGCTGGTGGTCGACAAGACGAAGAAAACACCGCTTCCGGCGTCGGCCATGCCGGCGCGGCGCGTCTTCGACCGGGCGTGGGACAACGGTCTCATCATCCGCGCCTTTGCCAACGGTGTCCTCGGCTATGCGCCGCCGCTCTGCTGCACCGACGGCGACGTCGACGCTATCATCGAGCGCACGCGCCTCACGCTCGACCAGACGCTGGACGATCCCGACGTCCGTCAGGCCCTGGCATGACGGGCGACGAATTTTTCGTATCTCGAAATATCGCCGGGGCAGACGATTTCGCAATTTTGTGCCGCCCCCTCACGCCTTTTCGGCGAATCCAGCGCGGGGGAAGTGCCAGACTGCTTATAAGACAAGGCCAGAAAGCGCGGATTTATGGGCTTTCGAAAAAGGCCAACGCTTTGGACAGCACGGAATTTTGTTCTGTTCAGCACCATGCAATCCGGTATCGCGCAGAGGAGAGCTAGTTTCTTGGCCAGGGCTTTCAGCGAATTCAAGTACATGACCTTCGATGTCGTCGGCACGCTGATCGACTTCGAAGGCGGCATCACGAATTGCCTGGCCGGGATTGCCACCGAGGCTGGCGTCTCCATCGATGGCGAAGCCGCGCTGGCCCTCTACCGGCAGGCCCGCTACATGCCCGATGCCGGCCTGTTTCCCGACGATCTGGTGCGTGTGTACATGGTCATCGCGCCGCAGCTCGGCCTGCCGGCAGACGAGAAATTCGGCGTCCGCCTGCGCGATTCCGCCAGCGTCTGGAAAGGTTTCCCCGACAGCGCGGCGGCATTGGCGGACCTTGCGAAATCCCACAAGCTGATTGCCATGACCAATGCCCGACGCTGGGCCCTCGACCATTTCGAGAAGCAGCTCGGCTCGCCCTTCTTCGCCACCTTCACCGCCGACGATACCGGAACGGAGAAACCGGATCCGGCGTTCTTCCAGAAGGTCTTCGATTTCGTCGCCTCAAGGGGCGACAGCAAGGACGACATCCTGCACGTTGCGCAAAGCCAGCATCACGACATCGGCATATCCCGGGCACTTGGCCTGACCAATTGCTGGATCGAACGCCGGCATGCCCAGAAGGGCTATGGCGGCACGATCGAGCCCGAGCGCTTCACCGTGCCGGACTACCACTTCACCTCGATGGCCTCCCTTGCGGCGGCCGTTCGGGAAAGCGTGAAGGAACGAACCTGAACCCAAGCCCGGACAGCCGCAGCAAGACGAGCATGCCGACCAAACAAACAGAAAGGGGAATGACATGACCGACAAGATCACGAACTGGACCAGCGCAGACGACGCCATGGTCGAGAACGCCATCCGGCGGGGCGCGAGCCGCCGCGAACTCCTCAAGATGCTGTTGGCCGGTGGCGCCGCGGTCGCCGCGGGCAGCCTGGTGCTTGGCCGCGCCAGCCAGGCCGTCGCCGCCGAGCCGGTTTCCGGCGGAAGCTTCAAGGCGGCCGGCTGGTCGTCCTCGACCGCCGACACGCTCGATCCGGCAAAGGCGTCGCTCTCCACCGACTATGTCCGCTGCTGCTCGCTCTACAACCGCCTGACTTTCCTCGACAAGGATGGCGTCACGCAGATGGAGCTGGCCGAAAGCTTCGACAGCAAGGACGCCAAGACCTGGACCGTGAAGCTGCGCAAGGGCGTCACCTTCCACGACGGCAAGGACCTCACGGCCGACGACGTCGTCTACTCGCTGAAGCGCCATCTCGACAAAGCGGTCGGCTCCAAGGTGGCCAAGATCGCCGCGCAGATGACCGGCTTCAAGGCGGTCGACAAGTCGACCGTCGAAATCACGCTCGCCGACCCGAATGCCGACCTCCCGACCATCGTGGCGCTGCACCATTTCATGATCGTGGCGGACGGCACCACCGACTTCTCCAAGGGCAACGGCACCGGCGCTTTCGTGCTGCAGACGTTCGAACCCGGCGTGCGTTCGGTCGTCACCAAGAACAAGAACTACTGGAAGTCGGGCAAGCCCTATCTCGACTCCTTCGAATTCATCGCCATCACCGACGACAGCGCTCGCGTCAACGCCCTGCTTTCCGGCGACATCAATTTTGCCGCATCGATCAATCCGCGCTCAATGAAGCTCCTGGAGAGCCAGCAGGGCTTCGAACTGTCGAAAACGACCGCGGGCAACTACACGGACCTCAACATCCGGCTCGACATGGATCCGGGCAGCAAGGCCGACTTCGTGGCCGGCATGAAGTACCTCGTCAACCGCGAGCAGATCGTCAAATCGGCATTGCGCGGCCTTGGTGAGGTCGGCAACGACCAACCTGTCTCGCCGGCGAACATCTTCCACAACGCCGACATCAAGCCGAAGGCATTCGACCCGGACAAGGCGAAGTTCCACTTCCAGAAGTCAGGCCTGCTCGGCCAGTCCATCCCGGTGATCGCGTCCGACGCCGCGACTTCGTCGATCGACATGGCGGTGATCATCCAGGCCGCCGGCGCGGATATCGGCATGAAGCTGGACGTCCAGCGCGTCCCATCCGACGGCTACTGGGACAATTACTGGCTCAAGGCGCCGATCCATTTCGGCAACATCAATCCGCGCCCGACGCCGGACATCCTGTTCTCGCTCCTCTACGCTTCCAGCGCCCCCTGGAACGAAAGCCAGTATAAGTCCGAGAAGTTCGACAAGCTGCTTGTCGAGGCGCGCGGCTCGCTCGACCAGGCCAAGCGCAAGGAAATCTACAACCAGATGCAGGTCATGGTCTCCGAGGAGGCCGGCACCATCATCCCGGCCTACATCTCCAACGTCGATGCCCTCTCCAGCAAGGTGAAGGGTTTGGAGGCGAACCCGCTTGGTGGCATGATGGGCTACGCAATGGCGGAATATCTCTGGCTCGAAGCCTGAGGGGCGACTGCCGGGGGCCGGTCAGCCGGTCCCCCGGCACTGCATTGCGCAAGATGGTTGGCCGAACGCACCGCAGGGAGCACTTTCAATGACGTCTGGGGTTCTCAACCTCGTGCTGAAGCGGCTAGGGATCGCGGCCATCACGCTATTGATCGTGCTGTTCGCCGTGTTCTTCGCCACCAGCATGCTGCCTGGCGACACCGCGTCGATCCTGCTCGGCCAGGCGGCGACTCCCGAGGCGGTCGCCGGCCTGCGCGAGGCCATGCATCTCAACGACCCGGCGATCCTGCGCTTCCTGCACTGGCTTGTCGGCCTGCTCCACGGCGACCTCGGTACCTCCTATGCCAACGAGATGCCGGTTGCGGCTCTGATCGGCGGGCGCCTGGTCAACACCATGAAGCTCGCCGGCATCACCGCGCTGCTCTCGGTGCCGCTGGCGCTGACGCTCGGCATCACCGCCGCGATGTTGCGCGGCTCCATCTACGACCGCACCGTCACTGTGCTTTCGATCGGCGTCATCTCCGTGCCGGAGTTCATGGTCGCGACGTTGGCGGTCTTGCTCTTTGCCGTTTATCTCAGATGGCTGCCGGCGCTGTCGTCGGTCAACGAGGCGCATTCGCTGACCGATCTCGTGCGCATCTATGCAATGCCTGTGATCACGCTCACCTTCGTCATCTCCGCCCAGATGATCCGCATGACGCGTGCCGCGGTGATCGAAACGCTCTCCACGCCTTATGTCGAGATGGCTCTCCTCAAAGGCGCCTCGCGCAGCCGCATGGTGCTGCGGCACGCGCTTCCCAACGCGCTCGGGCCGATCGTCAACGCGATCGCGCTTTCCTTGTCCTATCTGGTCGGCGGCGTGATCATCGTCGAGACGATCTTCAACTATCCGGGCATCGCCAAGCTGATGGTCGATGCCGTCGCGACCCGCGACCTGCCGCTGATCCAGAGCTGCGCGATGATCTTCTGCCTCGGCTATCTTCTCCTCATCACGGCCGCCGACATCGTCGCCATCATGTCCAACCCGAGGCTGAGATGACGATAGCGCGCACGACAACCTCCCGACGATCCTTCCTGGGCCACAGCTACAACCTCGTCGGCGTCGTGGCCTCGCTGGTCATCCTGGCGTGGACACTGATCGCGATCTTCGCGCCTTACATCATTCCCCATCCCATCGGCGACATCGTCGACGACGACTATTTCGGCCCGATGCGACAGGGGCTGTGGCTCGGCTCGGACTATCTCGGGCGCGACATGCTCTCGCGGGTTCTGATGGGCGCGCGCTACACAGTCGGCATATCGCTTGCGGCCGTCTCCATCGCCTGCTTTTCCGGCGTCGTGCTGGGTATGATAGCGGCCGTCACCGGCGGCTGGCTCGACACCTGCCTCAGCCGCTTCCTGGACGCCATGAACTCCATCCCCAGCAAGCTGTTCGGTCTTGTCGTCGTCGCTGCCGTCGGCTCGTCGATTCCGGTGCTGATCCTGACGCTCGCCGTCATCTATATCCCCGGCTCCTATCGCTTCGCGCGCGCGCTCGCCGTTAACATCAACACCATGGACTTCATGACCGTCGCGCGTGTCCGCGGCGAGAGCACCCTCTATCTCATCGGCTCCGAGATCCTGCCCAACATCATCCGCCCGGTGCTCGCCGACTTCGGCTTGCGCTTCGTCTTCATCGTTCTGCTGCTCTCTGGCCTGTCCTTCCTTGGGCTCGGCCTGCAGCCGCCGCTCGCCGACTGGGGCGCGCTGGTGCGCGAGAACATCGGCGGCCTGCCCTTCGCGGCCCCCGCCGTCATCGTGCCTTCGCTGGCGATCGCCAGCCTCACCATCAGCGTCAACCTGCTGATCGACAACCTGCCGCAGAAGATCAGGGACCGGGACGCATGAGCAATCTCGTCGAGGTCAGGAACCTGAGGATCGAGGCGACGACCGACGCCGGACGGCTTGTCGAGATCATCAAGGGCGTCAGCCTCGACATAGCCGACGGCGAGATCGTCGCCCTGATCGGCGAAAGCGGCTCCGGCAAGACTACGGTGGCGCTCTCGCTGATGGGCTATGCGCGGCCCGGCTGCCGGATCACCGGCGGCGAGATCAACGTGAACGGCAAGAACATGGCCGCCCTTTCCGAAAAGGAACGCGCCAGGCTGCGCGGCACCGACATTGCCTATGTTCCGCAAAGTGCCGCCGCCTCCTTCAACCCCTCCTCCACCATCATGGAGCAGGTCATCGAGGTCACGCGGATCCACAAGCTGATGCCGCCCGAACGGGCGCGAAAGCGGGCAGTCGAGCTGTTCAGGGCCTTGTCGCTGCCGGACCCCGAAGGGATCGGCGCCCGTTATCCGCACCAGGTTTCGGGCGGTCAGTTGCAGCGGCTGTCGGCGGCCATGGCGCTCATCGGCGATCCCAAGCTGGTGATCTTCGACGAGCCGACGACGGCACTCGACGTGACGACGCAGATCGACGTGCTGAAGGCATTCAAGTCGGTCATGCGGGCGGGCGGGATCGCAGGTGTCTATGTTTCGCACGACCTCGCGGTCGTCGCCCAGATCGCCGACCGCATCGTGGTGCTGAAGGGCGGCGAGGTGCAGGAGACAGGCACCACAGCGGCAATCCTTTCAGCTGCCCGGCACCCCTATACGCGCGAACTGCTGGCCGCCTTCGAACCGAAGCCGCGGCAAGGGCAAGCCGACGCGGATGCCGGGACGAAGCAGCTGCTGCGCATAGACAACGTGACGGCCGGCTATGGCGCGATGCGGGCTGACGGACTGCCACTCATCCGCGCGGTCGATTCCGTCAGCCTGGTCGTCGAGAAGGGGCGCAATCTCGGCGTCATCGGCGAATCCGGCTGCGGAAAATCGACGCTGGCGCGCGTCATCGCCGGCATCCATCCGGCCGCGGCCGGCGACATCGTCTTCGATGGCAAGGACCTGCAGCGCGCCGCCAGGAAACGCAGCCAGGACCAGCTGCGCGAGATGCAGATCGTGTTCCAGTACGCCGATACTGCGCTCAATCCGGCCAAGCCGGTGGAGGACATCATCGCCCGTCCGCTCGCCTTCTATCACCGGCTCGACAGGCAGGCGCGCTCGAAGCGCGTCGACGAACTGCTCGACATGGTGCGCCTGCCGAGGGCGCTGCGCTACCGGCATCCATCGGAGCTCTCGGGCGGCCAGAAGCAGCGCGTGAATTTCGCGCGCGCGCTGGCGGCCGACCCCAAGCTCATCATCTGCGACGAAATCACCTCGGCGCTCGACACGGTGGTGGCGTCCGCCGTGATCGAACTGCTCAAGGAGCTGCAGCGCGAGCTGGGGCTCTCCTACATCTTCATCAGCCACGACCTGTCGGTCGTCGAGGCCATCTGCGACGAGATCATGGTCATGTACAACGGGCAGCGGGTGGAGCAGATCACGCCAGACAAGGTGAAGGCGCCCGCCCACCCCTACTCCAAGCTACTGTTCTCTTCGGTGCCGAAGCTCGATCCGACCTGGCTCGACGGCCTGGTGCGCGACCCCGAGCTCGTCAGCCAGTACGGCCACCGCTAGAGGCAATTCCAGGAACGGTTTTCCGTCTTTGCCTTGAGACGGATGGTTAGGACGACGATGCGCGGAGCCTCACATCGGGAACAGGCTGGGCAGCGGCATGTGCGCCTTGACGATGGGGGACTTCAGCACGACGAAGGAGAAATACTTGTCGATGCCGATATCCATGTCGGTTAGCCGTTCCATGATCGTCTGGTATTCGCCGATGCCGGCGGTGACGAATTTCATCAGGTAATCGTAGCCGCCCGAGACGAGGTGGCATTCGATCACCTGGTCGATCTTCTCGACGACAGCGAGGAATCGGGCGAAGTCGACCTGGCGGTGGTTCTTCAAGGTGATCTCGGTGAACACGGTCAGCGTCTGGCCGAGCTTGCCGATGTTGATCTGCGCGGAATAGCCCTCGATGTAGCCTTCCGACTGCAGTTTCTTGACCCGCATCAGGCAAGGGCTCGGCGACAGATGCACGAGGTCGGCCAGTTCCACATTGGTGATGCGGCCGTTCTTCTGCAATTCGTGAAGAATCTTGATGTCGATCCGATCCAGTTTCATGGCCGTCTCCAAAGATCGCATGCCACAGCACAAAATGCTGCCGTACCAACAGCCTTGACACTACCACAGCCCGCGGGCCAGTCCATCCGAGCGGGCACCGCTTTGAAACGCAGCGAGTTCCGATTTCGACCGAGCAGCCGAAATAAAATTCTGCTTCGGCTTCAACTGCGGCAGCGGCTGCCTGCGCAACGCGTTAGATTGGCGCTTCAAGGCAGAGAGACCATGCGCGCGCCACTGCAGCAAATCGAGACATCTGGCAAACTGCCGCAATCCGCGGACGTGGTGGTGATCGGCGGCGGCATCGTCGGTGTCTTCGCGGCCTACTATCTGGCCAGGCGCGGCATGCAGGTCGCGCTTGTCGAAAAGGGACGCATCGGCGCCGAGCAATCCTCCAGGAATTGGGGATGGTGCCGCCAGCAGAACCGCGACGCCCGCGAACTGCCGATGGCGACCCACAGCCTCGATCTGTGGGACAGCTTCGCGGCGGCGACCGGCGAAGACACCGGCTTTCGCCGCTGCGGCCTGCTTTATCTCAGCAATAACGAGGCGGAACTGGCCGGCTGGGCGCGCTGGCGCGATTTCGCCAGGACGGCCGGCGTGACCACCCATATGCTCGACGGCGCCGAGGCCAGCGAGCGTGGCGGCGCCACGGGCCGGACCTGGAAGGGCGGCGTCTTCTCGCCGAGCGATGGCACCGCCGACCCGTCGCGGGCCGCGCCCGCGGTCGCCCGCGCCATCCTCAAGCTCGGCGGCACCGTTCACCAGAATTGCGCCGCGCGCGGCATCGAGACCGAGGGCGGACGCCTGAGCGGCGTGGTCACCGAAAGCGGAACGATCCGCACGAAAGTGGCGGTCATGGCCGGCGGCGCCTGGGCGTCGTCCTTTTGCCGGCAGTTCGGTTTCCGCTTTCCGCAGGCGTCGATCCGTTCCTCCATCCTGTCCGTCTCGCCCGGCGCCGAAGGCCTGCCGGATGCGCTGCACACGGCGAGGATCTCGGCCACGCGTCGCGGCGACGGCGGCTACACGCTTGCCATCAGCGGGCGCGGCCGCGTCGACGTGACGCCGCAGCAGTTGCGCTTCTCGTCGCAGTTCCTGCCCATGTTTCTGAAGCGGTGGCGCAGCCTCGCGCCCGGCGGACTGCAAGGCGTGCGCTCGGGGCACGAAACGCTGCAGCGCTGGCGGCTCGACCAGCCGACGCCGATGGAGCGCATGCGCATCCTCGATCCGGCTCCCGACCGGGCCACCATCCGTCTGACCCATGCCCGCGCGCTTGAACTTCTGCCCGACCTCAGAAAGACGAAGATCAGCGCTGCCTGGGCCGGCTACATCGACAGCACGCCGGACGGCGTCCCCGCCATCGGCGAGATCGATAGCGTTGCGGGCTTCTTCCTCGCCGCCGGATTTTCGGGACACGGTTTTGGCATCGGGCCCGGCGCCGGTCATCTCGTCGCCGATCTGGTGACCGGGTTGGAACCGATCGTCGATCCGACATCCTACGATCCGCGCCGCTTCGAAGCCTCCGCCTGGGGCAAGGTTGCCGATTTCTAGGATCTGACCCTCATCAATGCGCGGCATCCGCAATTGCGTCAGCCGTTCCGCAGAAAAGCGCCGATAGGCGCCGGTCGGACGGGCGGCTGTCCGCGAAACCGGCCGACGGCGCCGGGCGTGCAGCCGGCCTGTGCCGCGACGAGTTCGACGGCGGCCAACTGGCAGTAGCGCCCCTGGCAGCGCCCCATGCCGACGCGCGACAGCGACTTCACCCTGTTAGCCTCGCAGCCGCCGAAAGCCACGCCCTGGCGTATGTCTCCTGCAGTCACGTTCTCGCAGCGGCAGACGATCGCGTCGTCAGGGAGCACCCGCGCCATCGCCTCCGGCCAGGGAAAGGCGCGGGCCAGACCGCGGGCAAAGCGCTCGAGCCGCGCGAGCTCGCGCAGATCGGCGCTGGCCGACGGCGCCGGTTGTCCGAGATCGGCAAGGCACGCCGCCGCCGCAAGGCGCCCGGCAATCTCCGCGCCGTCCGCTCCCAGAAGCCGAACCCCATCGCCCGCAAGGTAGACGCCATTCCCGGCACGGCCCATCGCATCGGCCTTCGGCAGCCATTGCCGCCACTGCGCGTCATAGGCGAAGGCGCACCCGACGAGGTCGGCCAAGTGGGTCTCAGCACGCAAGTGCCAGCCCATGCCGATCATGTCGCATCGCGTGACGTGTTCGCGGCCGCCAGCGTCGCGCCAGCGCATCGCGGTGACACCTTGTTCGTCGGCCTCGATTTGTTCGAGCATCACCCCCGCATGGTAACGGCCGCCGAGCCTCGCCCGCAGCGCCAAACCGCGCAGCGCGACCAGCGGCCGGGCGGCGAGCCCAAGGAATCCCCGCATCTGCTGGCGCCAGGACGATGTATCCAGCACCGCCGCCACATCCGCCCCAGCCTTGACGAGTTGGGCGCCGACCAGCGTCAGCAGAGGCCCTGACCCGATCAGGACGATCCGCCGCCCTAGAGCCACGCCCTGCGCCTTGAGCGAGATCTGCGCCGCGCCGAGGCTGTAGGCGCCGGCGCTCTGCCAACCGGGGACCGGAGCGACGCGATCGGATGCGCCGGTGGCAAGGATCAGGCGATCATAGCTGACTAGCTGCATGCCGCCCTCCCCCAGCACATGCAGCCGACCGTCCTGCGCGGCGATGACCGAACTCGCCGCGCAATGGGTGAGGCGCTCATCCTTGACCAACCGGTCGAACAGGTCATGCAGCGCCCGTGCCTTCGCCGCCTCCGAGCCGTAGAGCTGCTCCGGCGTGCGGGTAAATCCGTCCGGCGGGCGGCGATATGTCTGACCGCCGGAGCGATTGCCTTCGTCGATCACCACCGGGTGCAGCCCGGCCTCGACCAGCGCCGCCGCGGCCCTAATGCCGGCCGGACCGGCGCCGACGATCACGATTTTCGGCGATGAAGCGTCGCTCACGGCCAGCTCTCCGGCGGCGTCGTGCGCAGCCGCATGCCCTCAGCGATGGGGCTTGTGCACGCGCGCAGGCGCGGCCCCTCTTCCTGCCAGACCCAGCAATCCTGGCAGGCTCCCATCAGGCAGAAGCCCGCGCGGGGCTCGGGCCCGAACTCGGACTTTCGCAAGGCTTGTCCTGACGCCAGCATGGCGGTCAGCACGGTGTCGCCGGCCAGCGCGCTGCGCGTCTCGCCATCGAGGAAGAAATTCACCTCTGTCCGGTCGCGCTCGGCCAGCCGGACGATGCGGCCGGCGCCGATCATTCAGCGGCCTCTCGCAC
>NZ_RZOF01000004.1:0-55598 GCF_003998955.1 Mesorhizobium sp. M4B.F.Ca.ET.017.02.2.1
GCGTCAACTTTCAGGAGACGGCTGGTGCCCGCTGCGGCGGCACGCCGGTTTTCGCCATTTAGGCCGGCGGCGTGTAAGTTGCCGACATCCGGGCCGCCTCGGTGCCTTTCGATCCACGTTTGTAGATCAGGCCGACAACCAGACCGATGTATCCAACCTGAAGAATGACCAGCGCAAGAATGGCCCAGCCGAGCGCCTTCCAGACCGAGCCGGTTTCTATTTCGGCCCAGATTGCCGTGATGAACGACGTTGCGAGCATGCCTACTAGAAACTGAGGAAAATACATGGCTGCAGCACTCTCGTCTTGGCGATTCAGGCGGCTTTCAAACTCAGTTGTTAAAGAGCCCGCCGCTCCATTGCTGGAGCGGCGGGGCCCCCCGAATTTGCCCCCCGGCTGCCGGGGTAATTAACGACCCCGGGCATTGCTGACAGTGCAATTGCGATGCCAGAAATGATGACCCATTACGGGACACTCGGGACAAAGGCGCAAGACCGGATTGCCGATAAACATTACCTGTGGCTAATATGTCACCTTGGCCGGAAGGGACCCAGGTGGAGAGGGTTTTGGCAGGTTTGCTGGCCGCGATGCTGGTGGCGTCGGCAGGTCGGTGCTGGTCCAAGGGCACCGACAAACAGATTTCCGAAACCGCCCTGAGAACGCTCAGCGCCCAGATGTATTCCGGCATTCTGAGCCATGAATGCCTGTATGGACGACGCTATCCGCAAAGCCGAATCGAGAACGGCTTCAAAAGGCACTTCGAGGAGATGAAGCTGCAGTTGATCGCCGATGGGTACACCATCGTGCCAGGCGCGGAAGGGCGCAACTCACAGTGGCCCCTTTCGGAGATGGCATTTGACGCCAAACGCCGGCTCGGCCTCCCGCGTCAATTCGGTTGCCTTGAAGCGTATTGGCTCGACGACAATCCCGACTGGTGAGGCAGCTAGGCCCGCTGTCGACCTCAAGTCCGCGCCAGCAGCGCATCGACCTCCTGCAGCGTCGGCATCGACGGCGCAGTGCCGGGGCGAGTCACCGAAATGCCGGCGACGGCGCAGGCGAAGTTCACCGCCTGCAGCGGCTCGACGCCTTTCGCCAGGGCCGCCGCGAGGCCGCCATTGAAGGCGTCGCCGGCGCCGGTCGTTTCCACAACCGGCCCGGCATTGACGGCGCCGACATGGTCGGAACGATCCTTTGTGTGCAGCAGCGCGCCCTTCTCGCCAAGCGTGACGATGACCGCGCCGACACCTTTCTCGAGCAGGCTGTCGGCGGCGCGGCGGGCGTCGTCGATGGACGACACCTTGATGCCGGTCAGTTCCTCGGCCTCGGTCTCGTTGGGCGTGACATAGTCGCAAAGCGTATAGATGCGGTCGGGCAGCCTGGCGGCCGGGGCCGGGTTGAGGATGGTCGTCACCCCTGCCCCGCGCGCGATCTCAAGCGCCCTCAGCGCGGCCTCGATCGGCTGCTCGAGCTGGGTGACGAAGACGCCGGCCGAGCGGATGAGGCCGGCATGGGCATCGATGTCGGCGGGCGAGATCAGCATCGCCGCGCCCGGACTGACGATGATGGCGTTGTTGCCGGTCGTCTCCTCGACGAAGATATAGGCAGCGCCGGTGTAGCTCTCCGGCGTGTCGATGACCGCCGCCTTCACGCCGGCCGCCTGCCAGGTGTGCCTGGCCATGTCGGCGAAGGCGTCGACGCCGAGCCGGGTCAGGAAGGTGGTGTCGGCGCCCAGCTTGCCGGCGGCGACCGCCTGGTTAGAACCCTTGCCGCCCGGGCCCAGCTTGAACGAGTTGCCGAGGATGGTCTCGCCCATGCGCGGCTGGCGGTCTGCGCGGTAGGCTGTGTCGGCGACGAAGACACCCAGGATGACGACAGGCTTGCCGGCGGCCATCGCCCTACTCCGCATCCGGCGGAATGACGCCCTTGCGGAAGGCGAAGCAGCCATAGAAGCGGCGCTCGCCGGTCTGGATGACGCAATAGGCCTTCTTGGCGCGCTCGTAGAAGGCGTAGCGCTCGATCGAGATCATCGGCCAGGCCTTGCCCTCGGCCTTGTCGATCTCCTTCTGCACCTCCTTCTGCACCGGCGGGATCTCGTCAGGATTGCCGACGATCTCCATGCGGGCGGCCGCGTCGTCGACGAAGCTGTCCAGCGGATAGAGCGACAGCACCGCCTTCACCACCTCCGCCGCCGGCGCGTCGATGCGCAGCAGATAGCCTAGCTCCGTCTGGCGGGCGACCGAATCGGCCGGGAAATTGGTGTCGCAGATGATCAGGTCGTCGCCGTGGCCCATCGCCCGCAGTGCCTGGAGCACGTCGGCATTGAGCAGCGGATTGATCCCTTTGAGCATGGCAGTCCTCGCGAAAAATCTGTTGGAGATCAGAGCCGGTTGCCGGTCTCTGCGTCGAAAAGGTGAAGCTGGTCGAGCCGTGGCCGAAGATGCAGCGTGTCGCCCGGTTTGAAGTCGTGGCGCTCGCGGAACAGCGCCACCATCTCGCTTTCGCCGAAGCGCACGAAGACCAGGGTCTCGGAACCGGTCGGCTCGACCACGGAAATCCTGGCGGCGACGCCGTCGGGATGGATTTCGAGATGTTCGGGCCGTACGCCGTAGACGACGTTCTGCCCATCCTTGGCGGTGCTGCCGGGGGCAAGCGGAAACGCCGTGCCGGATATGTCGACGATCGGCTTGTCGCCCTTGCGCACGACGCCCTTCAGAAGGTTCATCGCCGGCGAGCCGATGAAGCCGGCGACGAAGAGGTTGGCCGGACGGTCGAACAGCTCCAGCGGCGCGCCGACCTGCTCGATTCGGCCGTCGCGCATCACCACGATCTTGTCGGCCATGGTCATGGCCTCGATCTGGTCGTGCGTGACGTAGATGGTCGTTGTCTTCAGCCGCTGATGCAGTTCCTTGATCTCGGTGCGCATCTGCACGCGCAGCTTGGCGTCGAGATTCGACAGCGGCTCGTCGAACAGGAACACCTGCGGGTTGCGCACGATGGCGCGGCCCATGGCGACGCGCTGGCGCTGGCCGCCCGAGAGCTGGCGCGGATAGCGCTTGAGATAGGGCGCGAGGTCGAGGATGTCGGCGGCGCGCTTGACCCGCTCGGCGACGATCGCCGGATCGGTCTTGCGCAGCTTCAGCGCGAAGGCCATGTTCTGCTCCACCGTCTTGTGCGGGTAGAGCGCGTAGTTCTGGAACACCATGGCGATGTCGCGCTTCGCCGGCGGCAGATTGTTGACGACGCGCTCGCCGATCGCGATCGTGCCGCCGGAGACCGTTTCCAGCCCGGCCACCATCCGCAAGAGCGTGGACTTGCCACAGCCGGAAGGACCGACCAGCACGACGAACTGGCCGTCGGCGATATCGACGCTGACATCGTGCAGGACCTTGACGGGTCCGAACGCCTTGGCCACATTGGTGATCGCGACTTGAGCCATCATCTCCCCTATCGTTTTCGGTGAAGCTAGCCATTGCCAACGGCAAGGGCAAGTCAGTATATTATAGATAAAAAGCCATTCCTGTTGACAAGGTAATCGATTACGCGAATAGTGGCGAGCGCAAAATCCGATGATCGGTGCTTTGCCGGAAATCGGATCTCCACGCGACGCAGGGTGGGGTCCCACGTCCCCATATGGTATAGGAGAAACGCAGACGTTTCGGCGTCCGATAGGTTGGCACGTCAAATTCACGGCTTTTGTTCTGGGAGGAATGTAGATGAGAGTCGGTCTTTACGAAAAACTGGTCCGCGCGGGTGCCACCCGGCGTGACATTCTCAAGGGCGCGGCCAGCATGGCCGCGATCGCCGCGGCTTCAGGCGCCGGCCTCGGCGCGCTAACCCGGCCGGCCGCCGCGGCCGACGATCTGCGCGCGAAGATCCTGCAGATTCCCGGCGTCGGCAAGGGTCAGCCGACCGATGCCGATTTCCAGAAGGTCGGCGAGCTCTGCCTCGAAGCGACCAAGGCCAATGTCAAGGAAGGCGAGTTCGCCGGCGTCGAACTCACCTTCATGGGCCTCAACAACCAGAACCTGCACAATGTTCTGTTCCGCGGCTTCCTGAAGCCGTGGGAGGCTTATACGGGCGCCAAGATCAGCTGGATCGACCTGGCGCAGGCCGACTACAACGCCCGCCTGCAGCAATCGATCGCCACCGGCACCGTCGACTTCGACATCATCGAGATGGGCGCGCCCTTCGAAGGCGATGTCTGCGGCAAGGGCCTGACCTCCGAAATGCCCGACTGGGTCAAGAAGCAGATCGATTTCGACGACCTAGTCAACTACCTGAAGCCGCCGGTCGGCACCTGGAACGGCAAGCAGTACCGCGTCACCATCGACGGCGACGCGCACAACTTCAACTACCGCACCGACGTGTTCGCCGATGCCGATCTCGCCAAGGCGTGGAAGGAAAGCGGCGCGACGACAGAATGGGGCGTGCCGAAGACTTGGCAGGAAGTGCAGGCCGTCACCAAGTTCCTCAAGGGCAAGCAGTTCAAGGGCCAGGACGTCTATGGCTATCTCGATGCGCCCAAGCCCTGGGGCGGCTTCGGCTTCTACTTCCTCGGCAGCCGCGCCAGCGCCTATGCCAAGCATCCCGACGACAAGGCCTGGCTGTTCGATGCCGACACGATGAAGCCGCGCATCAACAATCCGGCGTGGGTGCGGGCGATCCAGGACGTCATCGACGCCCTGCCCTCGGAGCCACCAGACCAGATCAACGCCGATCCGAACACCACCGGCTTCCAGCAGTTCCTGGCCGGCACCGGCTCGATGATCCCGTGGTGGGGCGACATCGGCTCCAACGTCAAGACGAACGACTCGTCGGTCATCGGCGACGTCACCGGCTTCTCGATCCTGCCCGGCTCGGACGACGTCTACAATTCGAAGACCGGCCAGTGGGACAAGCTTGCCAGCGGGCCGAACTACTCGCCGAACTGCGCCTATCTCGGCTGGGGCGTCTATGTCATGGCCCGCGTCGACAGCGACGAGAAGAAACAGAAGGCGGCCTGGTCGGCGGCGGCCCATCTCGGCGGCAAGGACCTGTCGCTCTGGTGCGCGGCCTATCCGTCGGGCTTCCAGCCGTACCGCAACAGCCATTTCAACATTCCGGAATGGGTGGCGGCGGGCTACGACGAGGCGTTCATCAGTTCCTACCTCAAGTCCGAGGGTGACAGCTACAACCATCCGAACGCGGCGATCGAGCCACGCATCCCCGGCATCTTCCAGTACTACAGCGCCGCCGAGGACATCCTGGCCAACACCTTCGCCGGCAAGATGAAGGCACAGGAAGGCGCCGATGCCATCGCCGCCGCCTGGGAGAAGCTCACCGACCAGATCGGCCGCGAAAACCAGATCAAGCTCTACAAAGCCTCGCTCGGCGTGTAGCCTGATCGTATGATGAACCGGGGTCCGGCGACGCGTAGCCGCCGGACCTCGTTTTGACCGGCCAGCCGGTCGCTAGCTTTTGTATCGACGGACGGGACGCGTGGCTGACCAGACCTTGCCCACCAATGCATGGCCGGCTAACGGCGTTCCAGCCGATCTGATCCCACCCGGCCGCAAGCGGCTCGGTTTCGCTTTGATGGCCGCGGCGACGCTCGGCCTGCTCGCCGTCATCGCGCTGCAGATCCTCTACAAGACGGAAGTCACCACGCTCGGCTTCGATACCTGGCGGCCGATCGTCTATGCCTATGTGCTGTGGGGCGTGGCGCTGGGCGTCGGTCAGGTGCTGACGCGCGGCGAGGACGGTCAGCGCGCGCTGTTCCTGCTTCCCGCGCTATTGTTCACCATCGCCATGGTGGTGTTCCCGACGTTGTTCGGCTTCTACATCGCGCTGACGGACTGGAACCTCAGCTCCTTCTCCGGCCGCAAATTCAACGGGCTCGACAATTTCTGGCAGATGCTGGCCGACCCATACTACCGCAACGCGCTGTTCAACATGGTGCTCTATGTGCTCGCGGTGTTCGTCGAATACATCATCGCCTTCGGCCTGGCGCTGCTCCTCAACGCGCAGATCCGCGCGCGCAAATTCTTCCGGGTCGTCTTCCTGATGCCCTTGATGCTGTCGCCGGTCGCGGTGTCATGGATGATCGGCAAGTCGCTGATGGAGTATCGCTTCGGTCCGGCCGCGACGCTGGCGCGACATCTCGGCTGGGACAATCCAGCCTTCTTCTCCAACCCGATCACCGCGCGCATCTCGATCATGGTGCTGGACGCCTGGACCTTCATCCCGTTCATGATGATCATGCTGCTGGCCGGCCTGCAGGCGATGTCGCGCGAGGTGCTGGAGGCGGCCCGCGTCGACGGCGCCACCACCTGGCAGACGTTCTGGCAGGTCACCTTCCCGCTGATGCTGCCGGTGTCGGTGACGGCGGTGATCCTGCGTATCATCTTCAAGCTGAAGCTGGCCGACATCATCATCACCGTGACGTCAGGCGGCCCCGGCGGCGCCACGGATTCGGTGTCGAGCTTCATCTACCGCGAGTACCGCGACCGCTCGAATGTCGGCTACGGCACGATGCTGGCCATGGCCTATCTCGTCATCATCATCGTGTTCGTGACCTGGCTGCTGAAATTCGCCAGCCGTTTCGTGCGCAACGTCAACTGAGCGGCCGGCAACATGAGCGTCCAGACCACCGACTATTCCGTCTCCGAAATCAGCTCGCCGGCGAGCTTCCTGACCAGCCGCGTCTTCATCTATGGCGCGCTGGTGTTCTGGTCCTTCATCTGCCTTTTCCCGATCTACTGGACGATCACGACGTCATTCAAATCGGCGGTCGACGTCACCCAGGGCCATCTGATCCCGTTCGTCGACTTCCAGCCTGACTGGAAGGGCTGGCGCTCGCTCGGCCTGTCGCCGGACTCGATCACGCAGACCTCGACTGTGCGGGACGAGTTCTTCAAGCGCTTCATGAATTCGGTCATCGCCTCGGTCGGCGCATCCGGCCTCGCCATCATCATCGGCAGCCTCGCCGCCTACGGCCTGACCCGCTACCGCTACCACTTCGCCTGGTTCAAGAACGAGGACATCTCCTTCTTCTTCCTGTCGCAGCTGATCCTGCCGCCGGTGGTGCTGGCGCTGCCCTTCCTGGTGCTCTACCGCGAGGTCGGCCTGCTCGACACGCGCGTCGGGCTGATCCTGCTCTACACGCTGATGGTGCTGCCGATCGTCATCTGGATCATGCGCGACCAGTTCAACTCGATCCCGGTCGAGCTCGAGGAAGCTGCGCTCGTCGACGGGCTGTCGATCTGGGGAGCCTTCTTCCGCATCGTCATGCCGATCGCGCTGCCCGGCATGGTCGCCGCCTTCATCCTGGCGATGGTGCTGTGCTGGAACGAGTATTTCTTCGCCGCGCTTTTGACCTCGACCGACGCCAAGACCATTCCCGTCATGGTGGCGAGCCAGACCGGATCGCAAGGCATCAACTGGTGGTCGATGGCCGCACTCGCCACCGCCGCCATCACGCCGCTTGCCGTCATCGGCATCCTTCTGGAGCGCTACCTGATCATGGGCATGACGGCCGGCGCGGTGAAGTAGCGCTTCAGCTCGCCGCTTTCCCCAGGAAGACGGAGCTTATCCGGTCGCGAAACATCTCGGCGGTTGCCGCCGTGCCGAAATCGCGCGTCTCAAAACGCTCGCCTTTCAGCGTCGTCAGGACCACCGAGAAGGTCGGGCCGCCGCTGTCCCATTCGATCCTGCGCAGACGGAAATCGGCAATGTCGCCCGGGCCGAGACGATAGCGGCGCAGGAAGAACGGATTGCGCGTCACGATATCGATGCGGCCCGTGCCAACGATCCAGCGCACCGCCGGACTGAAGAGCGCGGCGAGCGCAAGCGGGATGCCGACCGCATAGGCGCCGAGGATGATGAACAGGAAAAAGGGGCTGGCAAAGTTCGGTGGCCAGACACCGCGATAGAGCTCCCATGTCGGGACGATGATGCAGAAGAGGCCGGCAAGGCCGATGAACAGGCGCTTGGCGACGTGCATCGGAACGTCGTGCCGCAACCGTCCATCGCTACCGATCTCGTCCATTCCGGCCCCCTTAGCCCGGCGATCATGGCGGCGGATGGTGAAAATAGGCGTAACGATTGAGAAGTCGCGTTTCTGTCGGGCGTGGCCAGGCGCTGCTCGCCGCGTCAGGCCGACAGAGGAGGGCGCGCAGATGCTCAAGGATCATGGCGACGCCCTTCCTGCCCAGCTCTGCCGAAGCTTCCGGCGCGCTCGCCGTGTACCAGCTTGTATTGTCGGCGAAGCGGCCGGCGTCGACCGCTTCGGGGCACAGCGCCAGCATCAGCGAGGTTTCGCCGATGCCGGCATGGTCGAACGGGTACTGGCCGTTCATGGCGGCCGACATCAGCGGATGCACCTGAACCCAATTGAAGAAGTTCTCGCCCTTGGCATGGCCTGCATAGTAGTCGGCCATCGCCTCGGAACCCCACCAGCCCTCGCCGCGCTGCTTTTCCAGGAAGCGGAAGATCGCCTGCCGGCCGGCGGCCTTGAAAGCGAGGTCGGTCGGCATGCCGGCGGTGAAATTCTCGGTCTGGTGGTGGATGATGGCGTGGATGTTGCGAAAGCCGATGCGCAGCAGGCTGAAGAACAGCTCCTCGGCGAACGGCGCCAGCTGATTGCCGCCGACCTGCACCGAGCCGCTGCCTTCAGGCGGCGCCACCGCGTAGCTCGCGGCGCCATAGTAGAAGGCCGGCAGGATGACGATGTCGGCCTCCTTCTCGAACAATTCCAGTGTCTTGACGACGGCCAGCGTGTCCATCCCGACGGCCATGTGCTCGCCATGATATTCGAGCACGCCGAGCGGCAGCACGACCGGCCAGTTTTCGGCGATCGCCTTGCGGATCTGGTGCGGCAGCATCAATTCGTAACGCATCGCCCCTACTCCATATTGGTGTGGCGGGCGCGCATCGCCTCCGGCGAGGCGCCGGTCAGGGCCTTGAGCTTCAGCACCATCACTTCGAACAGCAGGAACAGCGCGCCCTCGAACAGCGACCCCATCGGCAAGACGGAGGTCTTTGCCGCGCCCTGGTCGCTGGCCATGGTCTGCGCCGGGATCAGCAAGGAGAAATCGGCGAGCCTGGCCGCGCTGCTTCCGCTTTCAGCGGTGACGAGCAGCACCTTTGCGCCCGCATCCCGCGCGACCTGCATCAGGGTCAGCACCGTCGTGGTCTCGCCCGGCCCGGAGCTTACCAGGAAGACGTCGCCCTTGCCCAGCGGCGGCGTGGTCATGTCGCCGACCACCGACACCGGCAGGCCGAGATGGTAGAGCCGCATGGCGAAACCCTTGACCTGCAGCGCCTCGCGGCCGCAGCCATAGACGGCGATCCTGCCGGCCCCGACGAGCACTTCGCAGGCGGCGTCGATGCTGGCCCCGTCCACCTTGGCCAGCACGCCGCAGAGTTCCTCCAGCGCGATCGCGAACAGATCCGTACCGGCCTTGGTCATGATGGCTTCACCAGTCTGCCCAGGGGTTGAAAAGGTGGAAGCTTCTGGTCACGCCTTCCCGGGAAAGGCTTGTTTTTGTTCATGCTATCACCGCGAAAATGCCTGTCCAACGGCCGTCGGCGCTTTTGCTGTGCCACGGGCGTGATAGTGTCATGTCAGACAAATCAGCTCCAGGAAAACTCCACGACATGAAGACACGGCATTTCGACCGCATCGGCAATGGCGGCATCGACTTCACCGAACTCGGCTTCGGCACGGCGCCGCTCGGCAACCTCTATCGCGCCGTCTCCGACGAGGACGCCCATGCCACGCTGGAAGCGGCTTGGAACATCGGCTGCCGCTACTTCGACACAGCGCCGCTTTACGGTCTCGGCCTCTCGGAAACCCGGCTCAACCCGTTCCTGCGCGGCAAGAAGCGCGACGACTATGTGCTGTCGAGCAAGGTCGGGCGCCTGATGCGCGCCTGTCCGCCGGCTGAGCGCACCGGCATCGGCAAGTTCTTCGACACGCCGTCGCGCCGGGAGGTCTACGACTACAGCTATGACGGCGTCATGCGCTCCTTCGAGGCCTCGCTGGAGCGCCTCGGCGTCGACCGCATCGACATCCTGTTCGTCCACGACGTCGACATCTTCACCCACGGCAGCAAGGAGGCCTCCGACCGGCGCATCGAGGAGTTCATGACCTCCGGCTATTACGGCCTGCTTTCGCTGCGCGACCAGGGCGCGATCAGGGCCTTCGGCGGCGGCATCAATGAATGGCAGGTGTGTCAGACATTGGCCGAGCGCGGCGATTTCGACCTTTTCCTGCTGGCAGGACGCTACACGCTGCTGGAGCAGGAGGCTTTGCAGTCCTTCCTGCCGCTCTGCCAGAAACGCGGCATCGGCATCGTGCTCGGCGGCCCCTACAATTCCGGCATCCTGGCCACGGGGCCGAAGCCGGGAGCCTTCTACAACTATTCCGAGGCGCCGAAGGACGTGCTCGATCGCGTGGCGCGCATCGAGGCGGTTTGCAAACGCCACGGCGTGCGCCTCATCGAGGCGGCGTTGCAGTTCCCGCTGCAGCATCCGTCTGTCGTGTCGGTGATCCCCGGCGGCCAGCGGCCGGGCGAGGTCGAAAGCAACCGCGCGCTGCTCGACGTCAAGCTGCCCGAAGCTCTCTGGAGCGATCTGAAGCAGGAAGGACTGCTGCGCGCGGACGCGCCGACGGGCTGATCTGCCCTGCTGGCGATGGGCAAAAGAAAAGCCGGGCAAGCCCGGCTTTTCTGATCTTTAAAGAAAAAGGTCTTAGTTGACCGCGTCCTTGAGGCCCTTGCCGGCCGAGAATTTCGGCACGGTGCGCGCCGGAATCTTCACCTCGGCGCCGGTCTGCGGGTTGCGGCCGGTCGAAGCAGCGCGTTTTGACACGGTGAAATTTCCGAAGCCGACAAGCCGGACATCGCCGCCCTTCTTCAGTTCGCCAGTGATCACGGAAAACACCGCATCGACGGCTGACTGCGCGTCACCCTTCGAAATGCTCGCGGCATCGGCGACAGCGGACACCAGTTCGTTCTTGTTCATCAAAATTCCCTTCCATGAGAAAACCGGAACTTTCGACTCATCCGGCAGGAAACGGACTTTAGAAAGAAGCGTTCCTGCAACCAAGTCGAAAAAGCGGAAAAAATCCGAAAAAAGCCCGGAATTCCGGGGTTTTTCACATTAAAAAGCCGGGCGCGAGGCCCGGCTTTCGTTTTGTGCGCTGCAACTTTAGCCAAATCTAATGCGCAAGCGACTTTCCGGCATCGTCGCCGCTGTCGGCCGCGGCCGGGGCGTTGACCGGCTCGACCCACTCGATCGCCTCCGGCATCCGCACCAGCGCGTGGCGCAGCACCTCGCCGACCCGCGAGACCGGAATGATCTCCATGCCGTTCTTCACGTTGTCCGGGATCTCCGCCAGGTCCTTGGCGTTGTCTTCCGGGATCAGCACCTTCTTGATGCCGCCGCGCAGCGCGGCCAGCAGCTTCTCCTTGAGACCGCCGATCGGCAGCACCCTGCCGCGCAGCGTGATCTCGCCGGTCATCGCCACATCGGCCTTGATCGGAATACCGGTCAGCACCGAAATGATGGCGGTCGCCATTGCCACGCCGGCCGACGGGCCGTCCTTCGGGGTTGCCCCCTCCGGCACGTGGACGTGGATGTCACGCTTGTCGAACAGCGGCGGCTCGATGCCGAAATCGAGAGCGCGCGAGCGGACATAGGAGGCCGCCGCCGAGATCGATTCCTTCATCACGTCGCGCAGGTTGCCGGTCACGGTCATGCGGCCCTTGCCGGGCATCATGACGCCTTCGACCGTCAGCAGTTCGCCGCCGACTTCCGTCCAGGCAAGCCCGGTGACGACACCGACCTGATCGTCAGCCTCGACCTGGCCGAAGCGGTAGCGCGGCACACCGAGATAGTCGGCGAGATTGTCGGCGGTGATGGTGACCGACTTCTTCTTCGTCTTCAGGATCTCGGTCACCGCCTTGCGCCCGAGCTTCATCAGCTCGCGCTCCAGGCTGCGCACGCCCGCCTCGCGGGTGTAGGTCTGGATGATGCCGCGGATCGCGTCCTCGCCGACGGAGAACTCCTTCGGCTGCAGCGCGTGGTCGCGGATCACCTTCGGCATCAGGTGCCGCTTGGCGATCTCGATCTTCTCGTCCTCGGTGTAGCCGGCGATACGGATGATCTCCATGCGGTCCATCAAGGGCGCAGGGATATTCAGCGTGTTCGCCGTCGTCACGAACATCACGCTCGACAGGTCGTATTCGACCTCGAGGTAATGGTCCATGAACGTCGAGTTCTGCTCGGGATCGAGCACCTCGAGCAGGGCCGATGACGGGTCGCCGCGGAAGTCCTGGCCCATCTTGTCGATCTCGTCGAGCAGGAAGAGCGGATTGGACTTCTTGGCCTTCTTCATCGACTGGATGACCTTGCCGGGCATCGAGCCGATATAGGTGCGCCGGTGGCCGCGGATCTCGGCCTCGTCGCGCACGCCGCCAAGCGCCATGCGGATGAACTCGCGGCCGGTCGCCTTGGCGATCGACTTGCCGAGCGAAGTCTTGCCGACGCCGGGAGGACCGACGAGGCACAGGATCGGCCCCTTGATCTTCTTCTGGCGGCTCTGCACAGCGAGATACTCGACGATGCGGTCCTTGACCTTGTCGAGGCCGAAATGGTCGGTGTCGAGCACGTTCTGGGCGAAGGCCAGGTCGTGCCTGACCTTGGAGTTCTTGCCCCACGGGATCGACAGGATCCAGTCCAGATAGTTGCGCACGACGGTCGATTCAGCCGACATCGGCGACATCGTCCTGAGCTTCTTCAACTCGGCTTCCGCCTTCTCGCGGGCCTCCTTGGAGAGCTTGGTCTTCTTGATGCGCGCCTCGATCTCGGCGGCCTCGTCGCGGCCGTCCTCGCCTTCGCCGAGCTCCTTCTGGATCGCCTTCATCTGCTCGTTGAGGTAGTACTCGCGCTGCGTCTTCTCCATCTGGCGCTTGACGCGCGAGCGGATGCGCTTCTCCACCTGGAGCACGGAGATTTCGGCTTCCATGAAGCCCATCGCCTTTTCCAGCCGTTCCTTGACGGAAAGCGTGGCCAGCATCTCCTGCTTCTCGGGGATTTTGATGGCAAGGTGCGAGGCAACCGTGTCGGCGAGCTTGGAATAGTCGTCGATCTGGCTGGCTGCGCCCACCACTTCGGGCGAGATCTTCTTGTTCAGCTTGACGTAGTTCTCGAAGTCGGTGACGACCGAGCGGGCCAGAGCCTCGATCTCGACCTCTTCCTCCTCCGGCTCGACCAGCGCCGAAGCACGGGCCTCGTGGAAATCGGGACGGTCGGTGAACGAGACGATCTTGGCGCGCGAGGCGCCTTCGACCAGCACCTTCACGGTGCCGTCGGGAAGCTTCAGCAATTGCAGCACATTGGCGAGCGTGCCGATGTCGAAGATCGCATCGGGCTCGGGATCGTCGTCGGCTGCGTTCATCTGGGTCGCAAGCAGGATCTGCTTTTCCTGACCCATCACCTCTTCCAGCGCCTTGATCGACTTTTCGCGCCCGACAAAGAGCGGAACGATCATGTGCGGAAACACAACGATGTCGCGCAGCGGGAGGACCGCGAAGACGCCGTCGCCGGGAGCCCTGGATGTTTTGGCCATTGTCCAACCTTTCATGTCGCGGCCGCCAGTCGGCCAACCGCGAATCTCATATTAACGACCGAGGATCGTTCCGCCTACCACCGTTTGTGACGGGAGTTTTACAGCACAGAATTCGGCACCTCGGCCTTCTGCTGTTAGTTGGATGTGTAAGCGGCAAAGATCAAGGGCAAACACGGTCCGTTCATCCTACTCCATCGGCCAGGCGGCACACCGTTTCACAGCAAAACGGCGCCCGTCGGGCGCCGTTCCACAAAAACTATGGGCCAGGTGCCATCTCAGGCGCTGACGTTGCCCTTCTTTTCCTTCTGCTCGGAATAGATGTAGAGCGGCCGGGCGTTGCCGGAGACCACCTCTTCCGAAATTACCACCTCGCGCACGCCTTCCAGCGCCGGCAGTTCGAACATGGTGTCGAGCAGGATCGCTTCCATGATCGAACGCAGGCCGCGCGCGCCGGTCTTGCGCTCGATGGCGCGCTTGGCGATCGCCGACAGCGCGTTCTCGTGGAAGGTCAGATCGACATTCTCCATCTCGAACAGCCGCTGGTACTGCTTGACCAGCGCGTTCTTCGGCTCGGTCAGGATCTGGATCAGCGCCGGCTCGTCGAGGTCTTCCAACGTCGCCAGCACCGGCAGACGGCCGACGAATTCGGGGATCAGGCCGAACTTCAACAGATCCTCGGGCTCGACCTGGCGGAAGATGTCACCGGTGCGGCGATCCTCGGGCGAAGCGACCGTGGCGCCGAAGCCGATCGAGGTCTTGCGGCCGCGATCCGAGATGATCTTGTCCAGCCCGGCGAAGGCGCCGCCGCAGATGAACAGGATGTTGGCGGTGTCGACCTGCAGGAACTCCTGCTGCGGGTGCTTCCTGCCGCCCTGCGGCGGCACCGAGGCGACCGTGCCTTCCATGATCTTCAGGAGCGCCTGCTGCACGCCCTCGCCCGACACGTCGCGGGTGATCGAGGGGTTGTCGGACTTGCGCGAAATCTTGTCGATCTCGTCGATGTAGACGATGCCGCGCTGGGCGCGCTCGACATTGTAGTCGGCCGACTGCAACAGCTTGAGGATGATGTTCTCGACGTCCTCGCCGACATAACCGGCCTCGGTCAACGTCGTGGCGTCGGCCATGGTGAAGGGCACGTCGATGATGCGGGCCAGCGTCTGCGCCAGCAGCGTCTTGCCGCAACCGGTCGGGCCGATGAGCAGGATGTTCGACTTGGCCAGCTCGACGTCGTTGTTCTTGCCGGCGTGCGCGAGGCGCTTGTAGTGGTTGTGGACGGCCACCGACAGCACGCGCTTGGCGTAGGGCTGGCCGATGACATAGTCGTCGAGGACCTTGAGGATCTCCTGCGGGGTCGGCACGCCCTCGCGCGACTTCACCATCGAGGTCTTGTTCTCCTCGCGGATGATGTCCATGCAGAGCTCGACGCATTCATCGCAGATGAAGACCGTCGGGCCGGCAATCAGCTTGCGCACCTCGTGCTGGCTTTTGCCGCAAAACGAGCAGTAGAGGGTGTTCTTTGAATCACCGCCGTTGTTGCCGACCTTGCTCATTTTCCTGTCCTTTCACCGCCCGCCCGCCGATGGTCTGGCCAAGGGCGTCTCATCAATCTATCGCGAGAATGCGCCACCGCCAGTGTCCCAGCTCACACAGCGTATTCCGTACGAAACACAAATCAGAAGACGCGGCAACGATTCGCAGCAACCCCACACAAAGCTAAGCCGTCGAAAATCAACATAGCCTTAACGTAGGCAATCCCACCCGTCGAGGGAACAGCCAATTGTGGCCGAAATGCCGCAAGCCGCGCCAAAAGCGCGTTTTCCCGCCACCCGCTGCCAATCGGCGCCTAGGCGGCGACGACTTCGGCGGCCTCGCGGGACGAAATGACCTTGTCGATCAGACCAAAGTCCTTGGCCTCGTCGGCGGTCATGAAATGGTCGCGGTCGAGCGTCTTTTCGATCTCGTCATAGCTCTTGCCGGTGTGCTTGACATAGACCTCGTTGAGGCGGCGCTTCAGCTTGATGATGTCCTGCGCATGACGTTCGATGTCCGAGGCCTGACCCTGGAAGCCGCCGGACGGCTGGTGGACCATGATGCGGGCGTTCGGCGTGGCGAAGCGCATGTCCTTGTGGCCGGCGCAAAGCAGCAACGAGCCCATCGAGGCGGCCTGACCGATGCAGAGCGTCGACACCGCCGGCTTGATGAACTGCATGGTGTCGTAGATCGCCATTCCCGACGTGACGACGCCGCCCGGGGAATTGATGTAGAGGTTGATTTCCTTCTTCGGGTTCTCGGCCTCGAGGAACAAAAGCTGTGCACAAACCAGCGTCGCCATGCCGTCCTCGACCGGACCGGTGATGAAGATGATGCGCTCTTTCAGCAGGCGCGAGAAAATGTCGTAGGCCCGCTCGCCGCGATTGGTCTGTTCGACCACCATCGGAACGAGGTTCATGTAGGTTTCGACGGGGTTCTTCATGGACTATCCCTTTTTGAAGATGGGATTCCGGCGCCGGGGAGTATGAGCAATCGGGCAGAATCGGTTCTGGATCGTTAGGATGTAAATAGGATGCCGGCTCACCCTAACGCAAGGCCGCCCCTCCTAGCCATCTGGTTAAGCCGAATCAAGCGCTACCAACCGACGAAAGGCGCGGGCGAAGCGTCTTTCGACCCAGTGTCTCCCGGGGCTCTTTGAAACGGTAGCACTTTCTTAACCGCGCCCCTTAACGAAAAGCTGCAAAACCGCTTTCGGGGAACGGAGCTTCCGGTACAACTTCCGCGTTGAACTGGCGTTCTTTTCTATGGGGCAATGTCATGATCTGCAAAAGCCCTGCACCCCTGGCCGTGGCGGGCCTCGCCATCCTTGCCACGATATCGGAAACGGCCGCCGGCGGCCGCGCGCTCGAATGCTACGAGCCGATCCGCAGGCCGGCGCTCTACGATACCGTCTACGAGGACGTGATGGTCAGCCCCGGCGGCCAGTTCGTCGACTACGATGCGCCGATCTACGGCACGCGCGCGAGCGTCGAGCAGATCGCGCCAGCCCGCGTCACTTACGAGGTGGTGCCGGCCATCACTCGCACCGTCTACCACACGGTCAAGGTGGACGACGGCGGCTATGCCTGGGAATGGCGCATCATCCACGGCCGCAATGTGCTGTGCAAGGTGTGGCGCAAGGCCCGCTATGCGCGGGTCGCCGAAACTGCGGTGGTCGAGCCCGAGCGTCTCAGGCGCGTGGTGCTCGCGGCGGAATATGAAAGTGTCGCCCGGGAGGTGCTGGTGCGGCCGGAACGGCGGCGCATCACCGAGATTGCGCCCTCGTACCAGAAGGTGGCGCGCCGGGTGCTGGTCAGGGAAGGCTCAACGCAATGGCGGCGCGTGCATATCGCGCGGCATTGCCGGGATTAGGCCACCTCCGCCCGCAGCCACGTCTTGAGACCCGCGATATCGCCGTCGCCAACGGCCTTGGCGACACGCCGGCCGACAGCCGCGCCGAATTTGTAGCCGTGGCCCGAGCAGGCAGAGACCACCAGGCACTTGTCGCTCTCATACGCCAGGAACTTCTCGTCGGCGGTGAAGGTGTAGGCGCAGGTGACGACCTCGGTCACCCTGTATTCAGCGATGCGGGCGATCGGCGGCGAGAACAGGTTGCGGATCACCTCACCCTCGCCCGGCACCGGCGCCCGGTTCCAATCCGCGTCGCTGGTCGGCACCTTGTGCAGGCCCGAACCGAATTTCATGCCGGCGCCGCGCGTCAGCGGGATCATGTAGCCGTCGGTGACGCCGCCGACATCGAGGATGACGGGCGCCGTTTCCCAGGCCACCCTAAGATCGGCTGGCGGTTCGACATAGGCAAGCGCGGTGCGATAGGTCTTCAATTCACCGCCGAGCTCCGGGAACAGCTTCAGCACCCACGCGCCGGCAGTGACCACGATGCGGTCGGCCTGCATCGTCTCGCCGCCGGCGAGCGTGATCCGACCGGCCTCGGCATCGACCTCGACCACCTTGCTGTGTTCGTAGACATTGGCGCCGTTGGCGCGCAGCCATGCAGCGAGGCCCGACGCGATCCTGCGGCAATGCAGGGCGCCACCCTCCGTCGAAAAATAGGCATAGCGGAACGTGTCGGGCTCGAGGAACGGCCAGCGCTCGACCGCGGCGGCCGGGTCGAGCAACTCGAAGGGAAAGTTCCCCTCCTCCAGGCCTTCGCGGTATTCCTCGGCCTCGTCGCCGGGCTCGCGCGAGATGCAGAGGAAACCCCTGGCATCGAGATGGTTCTCGCCGAGATCGGCCCACATCTCGTCCCAGGCGTCATACGCCTCCGTGATCAGCCTGCCATAGCCGGTGCCGGCGCGGTAGGCGCGACGGATGATGCGGTGATGGTCGCCCGACGCGGCCAGCGGGTTGGGGATCGGCCCCTGCTCGACGATCGAAACAGTGTGCCCGGCTTTGACCAGCGACCACGCCGTCGAAAGCCCGGCAATGCCGGCGCCGACCACGATCACATTCATCGAAACCATCCTTCCGCAGCCATCTTGCTGGCTCAATTCATTGGGTTGCCGGGCGCCAAGATACGGTCTGGCACAGGGCTGGCAAGGCGCGCTAATGATCCAGCATGACCGATTTGATGCCGCCACCCGCCTACCTTGCCTTCGATCCCGCCGGCCGTCGCCTGCGGCTCGACCCGCACGAGCCGGCCTTCTTCCTGAACCCGTACGAGGCCTATGCCTTCCTGCATGGCGCCGCGAACGTCTTCTTCTGGGAGGACTACGGCTTCTGGTGCTTTGGCGGCTTCGACGACGTCAACCGGCTCTTGCGCGACCGCCGCTTCGGCCGCCAGAATCCGGCCGGCATTCCCGACAGCCGTGGCGTCGGCCAGGACCGTTCGCATCTCGCCGCCTTCGACGGCATCGAGGCCAATTCGATGCTGGAATTGGAGCCGCCGGTGCACACCAGGCTGCGGACCCTGGTCAACCGCGCATTCGTCTCGCGCCAGGTCGAACGGCTGCGGCCGCGCGTCGAAGCGCTGGCCAACGAGCTGATCGACCGCTTCGAGCCCAACGGCGTCGACCTCTTGCCCGCCTTCGCCTCGCCGCTGCCGATCACCATCATCGCCGAAATGCTCGGCGTGCCGGTGGCGATGGCGCCGCAGCTGCTCGACTGGTCGCACCAGATCGTCGCCATGTACATGCATGGCCGCACGCGCGAGACCGAGGAGACCGCGAACCGCGCCGCGCGCGACTTTTCCGATTTCCTGCGCGGCTACGTCACCGAGCGGCGCAAGCAGCCGGGCGACGACCTGCTGTCGCTGCTGATCGCGGCGCAAGAAGATGGCCAGAGACTGTCCGAGGACGAGCTGGTGTCTTCAGCCATTCTGCTGCTCAATGCCGGCCACGAAGCGACCGTGCACCAGACCGGCAACGCGGTGCGCTCGATCCTGGCCCAGGGCGGCGACCCCAGCCGTTTCTTCACCACGCCGGAGGCGACCGCTGCGACGGTCGAGGAATGCCTGCGCTTCGACGCGCCGCTGCATATGTTCCTGCGCTATGCCTACGAGGAAATCGAGGTCCAGCCCGGCATCGTGCTCAAGCGCGGCGACAAGATCGCGCTGCTGCTCGGCATGGCCAACCGCGACCCCTCCGCCTTCGCCGCGCCGCAAGCATTCAATCCAGGCCGCGCCGACCAGAAGAACGTCTCCTTCGGCGCCGGCATCCATTTCTGCATCGGCGCGCCGCTGGCCAGGCTCGAGCTGCAGGTCTCGCTGAAGACCCTGTTCGAGCGCCGGCCAAAGCTCCGCCTCGCCGAAGAGCCGCGCTTCCGCGACAGCTATCATTTCCATGGGCTGGAACGGCTCGCGGTGGCCTTCTGACAGGCGACGAACGGATATCGGGACAATGAGATTCGCCTTCCTGCAGGAACCGCCCTTCTGCTTCACCGACGCATCGGGCGCCTTGCGCGGTTGCGACGCGGTGCTGGCGGAGAAGGTTTGCGAGACATTGGGGCTGGACGGGTTTTCGGCCATCGAGGCGGAGTTCGCCGAACTGTTGCCGGGACTGGTCGAGGACCGGTGGGACATGACCACGGGGCTGTTCATCTCGGACGAGCGCAAGAAGCTGGTCGATTTCACCCGGCCGATCTGGATGCTGGCGGACGGCCTTTTGGTCGCCAAGGGCAATCCGCGCGGTTTCGCAGGCTATCGCTCGGTCGCCATGGATCAGACCGGCATGATCGGTGTCATATCAGGCCAGATCCAGCACCCGACGGCGCTGCGCAACGGCATCCCGGCCGAGCGGATCAGGACCTTCGGCACCCAGGCAGAAGCCGCCGAGGCCGTCGCCGCCGGAGTAGTGCATGCCTATGCCAGCGTCGCCATGGCGCATCGCGGCTACCTGGCCAGACGGCCCAACGCGTCGCTTGCCGTCATCGATGTTCCGGCCGAGGAAAGGCAGCCGGCGGCCGGCGCCTTCGCGCTCGCCAAAGGCAATGCGTCCCTGCGCCAGCGCATCGATACCTGCCTAGACGAGTTGCTCGGCGGCTCCTGGCACCGGCATATGATGCGCGAGTACGGATTTTCCGACAGCGATGTCGACCGCCTGCTCTGATCCGGCGGCTGGCAGAGGTCAGAGCTTGATCACATATTCCTTGCGGTCATTTCAAGCATTCCGGTTGCCCCCTGAGGCTGCATCTTAGAGGACCTGCGCGTATTCCCGGCGAAGTAGCCAGGCCGGCGCCGCCTACAGGATTCTTGGCGCTTTATATGTTCCCCAAGATGCTAAGTACGAACAGGATCGTGGAGGCCAACATGACGATGGTCGCTGCCGGAAAGAATACTACCGCCAGCCAAAATCTCTTTGGGTGCATTTCTCGCAAGTAAACCCTACCACGCGCCGGGTAGATTCCTGCCCTAACGGCCGGCAATACAACATATATACAAAAATTTAAAAGCCACACGTTCGCGAGCACACAGGCAATGACGATCACTATTTTGTATATATCGATATCTGAGTGCATGGTAATCCCCAATAGGCGCTAGTTCTCCCTGCTACTGTTCTTGGAGATCATTAAAGCTTGATCACATATTCCTTGCGGGTCGTCTCGAGCACTTCCCAGGTCCCCTTGAAACCTGGCCGCAGCACGAAGCTGTCGCCGGCCCTGACGGTGCGCGCCTCGCCGCCGTCCTCGGAGATCACCGAGACGCCGGACAGGACGTGGCAGAACTCCCACTCGTCATAGACGATGCGCCACTTGCCAGGCGTCGATTCCCAGATGCCGGCATAAAGGCCGCCGTCCCGCTCCTCGACATTCCAGGTGCGGAACTTCGGATCGCCCGAAATCAGCCGGTCCGGAGCCGGCGCGCCGGCCTCCGGCTCGGCGCTTGCGACATCGACGGAGAGAAAGTTCGGCGCCGCCATCAGACCTTGTCCAGCGCCTGTTCGAGGTCGGCGACGATGTCGTTGACGTCCTCGATGCCGACCGAAAGGCGGACCGTGTCCGGCCCGGCGCCGGCCTTGATCTTCTGCTCGTCGGAAAGCTGGCGGTGCGTGGTCGAGGCCGGATGGATGACCAGCGACTTGGTATCGCCGACATTGGCGAGATGCGAGAACAGCTCCAGCGCCTCGACGAATTTGACGCCCGCCGCGTAACCGCCCTTGAGACCGAAGGTGAACACCGCGCCGGCGCCCTGCGGCGAATATTTCTTCTGCAGGGCGTTGTTCTTGTCGCCGGG
Organism: Mesorhizobium sp. M4B.F.Ca.ET.017.02.2.1; assembly: GCF_003998955.1. Classification (NCBI taxonomy): domain Bacteria; kingdom Pseudomonadati; phylum Pseudomonadota; class Alphaproteobacteria; order Hyphomicrobiales; family Phyllobacteriaceae; genus Mesorhizobium; species Mesorhizobium sp. M4B.F.Ca.ET.017.02.2.1. Next base: position 21,328 of record NZ_RZOF01000004.1, read on the forward strand.
CAGGCTGGGATAGCTCACCCACGCGACCTTGGGATGGTTCGATAGCCAGCCGGCGACGCTCGCCGCGTTGTCGCAATGGCGCTGCATCCTGAGCGGCAGCGTCTCCAGTCCGGTCAGGATCAGGAAGGCGTTGAAGGGCGAGATCGCCGGGCCGATGTCGCGCAGGCCGAGGACGCGCGCGGCAATCGCAAAGGCGAAATTGCCGAAGGTCTCGTGCAGCACGATGCCGCCATATTCGGGGCGCGGTTCCGACAGCATCGGGTATTTGCCAGACTTCGACCAGTCGAAGGTGCCGCCGTCGACGATGGCGCCGCCGATCGAATTGCCGTGACCGCCGATGAACTTGGTCAGCGAATGGACGACGATGTCGGCGCCGTGCTCGATCGGCCGCACCAGGTAGGGCGAGGCCAGCGTGTTGTCGACGATCAGCGGCAGGCCGTGCTTGCGGGCGATGTCGCCGATCTTCTCGATGTCGACGAAGATGCCGCGCGGATTGGCAAGGCTCTCGATGAAGATCGCCTTGGTCCTGTCGTCGATCTGGCTTTCGAAGGTCGAGACATCGTTGGTGTCGGCCCAGCGAACCTCCCAGCCATAATTCTTGAAGGCGTGGCCGAACTGGTTGATCGAGCCGCCGTAAAGCCTTGTCGCGGCGACGAAATTGTCGCCCGGCTGCATCAGATTGTGAAACACCAGTATCTGCGCGGCGTGGCCGGATGCGACCGCCAGCGCCGCCGTGCCGCCCTCGAGCGCCGCGACGCGCTCCTCGAGCACGGCCTGCGTCGGGTTCATGATGCGGGTATAGATGTTGCCGAAGGCCTTCAAGCCGAACAGCGAGGCGGCATGGTCGGCGTCATCGAAAACATAGGAGGTGGTCTGATAGATCGGGGTCGCCCGGGCGCCCGTCGCCGGATCGGGCTTGGCGCCGGCGTGAATGGCAAGCGTGTTGAAACCGGGCGTGCGCGTCATCGAAAACTCCCTCAGAACCTGCTCAAGAAATCGCGGGGCATTCTTGGCGAAGGCCGGCCATGAATGCAAAGAAGAATATACCTTTCGGCGTGCGATCTGCGACGAACGCCCAAGAAAATCCAATTCTTCCCGGAATAAATTTGCGCCGCGGCAGCCGGGCTATTTTTGCCTTACGCCGAAGCTCTGGAAGCCTTGCCGCATCAGCGGCTTCTTCGACGACAGCACACCGGAATTGACGCCGGTCCAGCCGATCTCGCCCGACAGCTTGCCGTATTCGATCTTCGGGCAGCGGTTCATCACCACCTTCATGCCGGCAGCCTCGGCGCGGGCGGCCGCCTCGTCATTGCGCACGCCAAGCTGCATCCAGACCACTTTCGGCAAGGGATCGAGCCGCAGAATCTGATCGAGGATACCCGGCACCGCGACTGAGCCACGAAAGATGTCGACCATGTCGACCGGCTGCGGCACGTCGGCGAGGCTTGCGTAGACGGTACGGCCGAGAATCTCCTTGCCGGCATGACCAGGATTGATCGGAAACACCGAGAACCCCTTGGCCAGCAGGTACTTCAGCACGAAAAAACTCGGCCGAACGTCGTTGGGCGACGCGCCGACCATGGCGACGGTCTTCACCGAGTTGAGGATGCCGGCGATATAGGTGTTGTCGTAGCTGTCGTGGTTCATGCCTCGTCCTCATACAGCGCTTCGGCGAGAAAACCATCCGGATCGCCGCAGAAATCGCGCATCATGCGAAAGTGGTCGGTGTCGCGAAAATCGACCAGGTCGAGCCCGAAGCGACTGATGCGGAACAGGCGCGCGCCGGGACAGGCCATCAGCAGCGGCGAGTGCGTCGCCATGATCACCTGCGCGGTGCCGGACAGGTCCATTCGCCTCAGCAGCTTGAGCAGTTCGATCTGGCGTGTCGGCGACAGCGCGCTTTCCGGCTCGTCCAGGATGTAGATGCCTTGCCGACGACAGCGCTCCTCGAAGAAGCGGATGAAACCTTCGCCGTGCGACCACGAGAGAAAATCGGGCGGCGCACCGCCAGAGTCCAGCGCCGCCTGATCGAGGTAACGAGCGACGGAGTAGAAGGACTCTGCCCGGAAGAACCAGCCGGCTGTGACCTTCGGCAGCCAGTGGCCGCGCAAGGCGTTGGCCAATGCTGTCCCGCTCTTGTCGATGGCAGCCGAATGATCGACCGGCCTGTAACCCTTGCCGCCGCCGGCCTCGTCATAGCCGGCCAGCGCGCCGATGGCTTCGAGCAGCGTCGATTTGCCGGTGCCGTTCTCGCCGACGATGATGGTGATCGGCGTGGTGAATTCGAACTCGAACGCGCGGCTGGCGAAGATCGGCAGGTTCCAGGGATATTGTTCCCAGTCCTCGACGCGCGCCGGCTCGAGCAGGATGCGCTTGAGATAAGGCGACTTCAGCCGCGTCAGTTGCTTGCGAGGCGCCACGGGCAGCGTCAGCCCGGCAGCGAGATCGAGCCGTCTTCCGCGATCGGAAAGGCCGGATTGTGCGCGACTTCCCAGACATGGCCGTCGGCATCGGCGAAATAGCCGTACCAGCCGCCCCAGAAGGCGCGGCCGGCCGGCTTGACGATCTTGCCGCCGGCCTTCTCGGCCATGGCGAGGACTTGGTCGACTTCGGCGTCGGAGCGGGTGTTGTAGGCGAGATAGACGGCCGACGGCGCTTTTGCTAAGCTGACGCCGGAATCCTCCTCGGCACTTTCGCGCGGGAACAGGCCGAGAATGGCTCCACCCATCTGGAAGAAGGCGACGCCCTCGGTGATCCCTTGATGGCGGGTCAGGCCCATGCCCTCGTAGAAGCGCGTCGCGCGATCGAGATCGTCGGTGGCGACGGTGATGATGGAGATACGCGGTTCCATTCGGATCTTCCTCTTTCCGGGCGCCCTACTCGTCCTTCCATTCCGGCTTGCGCTTGCCGACGAAAGCTCCGATGCCTTCCTCCGCGTCGCGCGCCAACATGTTCTCGACCATCACCCGGCCGGTGTACACATAGGCGTCGGCCAGTCCCATCTCGGCCTGAGCGTAGAACGCCTCCTTGCCGGTCTTGACCACCAAAGATGATTTCGAAGCAATGGTTTGCGCGTATTTGCTGACAACCTGATTCAGGTATTCGCGCGGCACGATGCGGTTGATGAGGCCGAATTCCCTGGCGGTGGCCGCGTCGATCGTCTCGCCGGTCAGCAGCATTTCCATGGCCTGCTTGCGCGAGACATTGCGCGACAGCGCCACCATCGGCGTCGAGCAGAACAGGCCGATGTTGACGCCCGGCGTGCAGAAGGTCGCCTCGTGCGAGGCAATCGCAAGATCGCAGCTCGCGACCAATTGCAGCCCGGCGGCGGTGGCGAGGCCGTCGACCTCGGCGATGACCGGCCTGGGGTGGCGCACGATCGCCTGCATCAACTCGGCGCAAGCGGCAAATGTCTTCTCGAAGAAGGCCCGGCCGCGATCGGCATCGCTGCGATGGGCGCTCAGTTCCTTGAGATCGTGGCCGGCGCAGAACACCTTACCGGACGCCGCGAGAATGATGACGCGCACGGATTTGTCGGATTTCGCGCGATCGAGTTCGGCCATCAGCGCCGCCATCACCGCCAGCGACAAGGCATTGGCCGGCGGGCTGGCGAGCGTCAGGCGAAGAATGCCTTTGTCCAGGCTGGCGACAACAGGCCCCTCGGCGATTGCCGGCTTGATGGCGACGACTTCAGCCATGTTTTCAAACCTCTCCGCCCAATCCTTCTCGGCCTGCTGTGGCGCGCTTCACAGACCATGGAACAAAAGAACTAGCACGCTGCCGATTGAAGAAAAGCCGCTAGCCGTGTTTTCTCGGCCGCAACATTTGGTCCAGGCGCCCCCGCCTTGGGTGCCCTGCCCGTCCCGCACATAGGAAATCGCCGATGCCCGCTCAAAGCAATCTGAAGCCGGTGTTGACCGCCGCTGACGTCAACCGGCTGATGGAAAGCGTCTATCCGCAGCTCAACGACCAGTTTTCCTTCTATCAGGCGCTGGAGGTGTTTCCCGGCGGCTGCATCGTGCGGCTCAATGCCGACGAGCGGCATCTGCGTCCGGGCGGCACGGTGTCCGGTCCTTCCCTGTTCACGTTGGCCGACATCGGCGGCTATGTCTGCGTGCTATCGCATGCCGGGCCGGATGCGCTGTCGGTCACCACCAACCTCAACATCAACTTCGTGCGCAAGGCCGAGGCCGGTCCGATCGACGGCCATTGCCGCATCCTGAAGCTGGGAAAAAGCCTGATGGTGTTCGACATCGACATCGTCGCCGGGCCGGACGGACACACGGTAGCGCATGCCACGGGCACCTATTCGATCCCACCGAAACGCCCGAATGATGTGGTAAAATAATACCTTTTACCCAATTCATTGTTTTTGCTATATTTTCCACGCAAGGAGAGATTTCGGTCGCCTTGACGCGCTGATTACCCTCGCCTATAAGCCCTCGCGAAGCAGCGGCCCGCAACGGCCGCCGCTTTGTTATTGGCGACGGGCAAACGCGCCCCAGCTAATTCAAGCAACAAGAAACGCCTTTCCCTGTCCTTCGCGGGTAGGGAGGGTCCAACCGAGAGCAAGAACCATGGCTACCTTTTCGCAGAAGCCTGCGGATGTGGTGAAGAAGTGGGTGCTGATCGACGCCGAAGGTCTCGTCGTCGGCCGCCTCGCCACTGTCATCGCCAACCATCTGCGCGGCAAGCACAAGCCCACCTTCACCCCGCATGTCGACGACGGCGACAACGTCATCGTCATCAATGCCGACAAGGTGGTGTTCACCGGCAAGAAGTACACCGACAAGGTCTACTACTGGCACACCGGCCATCCCGGCGGCATCAAGGAGCGCACCGCGCGCCAGCTGCTCGAGGGCCGTTTCCCCGAGCGCGTCGTCGAGAAGGCCGTCGAGCGCATGATCCCGCGCGGCCCGCTTGGCCGTCGCCAGATGAAGAATCTCCGCGTCTATGCAGGCGCTGAACATCCGCATGTCGCCCAGCAGCCCGTCACGCTCGACGTGGCCAAGCTGAACTCCAAGAACAAGAGGGCTTCGTAATGGCTGAGCTTTCCTCGCTCGCAGAACTCGGGACTGCCGCTGCCGTCGCGCAGCCGGCCGCTCCCGTCCACGTCCAGAAGCTCGACAAGTCGGGCCGCGCCTATGCCACCGGCAAGCGCAAGAACGCCATCGCGCGCGTCTGGGTGAAGCCGGGCTCCGGCAAGATCGTCGTCAACGACAAGGAATTCGCGAGCTACTTCGCGCGTCCGGTGCTGCAGATGATCCTCAACCAGCCGATCATCGCCGCCAACCGGGCCGGCCAATACGACATCGTCGCCACCGTCATCGGCGGCGGCCTGTCCGGCCAGGCGGGCGCCGTTCGTCACGGCATCTCCAAGGCGCTGACCTACTACGAGCCGGCGCTGCGCGCCGTGCTCAAGAAGGGCGGCTTCCTGACCCGCGACAGCCGCGTCGTCGAGCGCAAGAAGTACGGCAAGGCGAAGGCCCGCCGCTCCTTCCAGTTCTCGAAGCGCTAAGCGCTACGAAATTTGGACAATCGAAAGGCCGCCTCCGGGCGGCCTTTTTGTTTTTGGGATGCTCAGCGACCGCGGCCGGCCGGCGTCTTTATGTAGTCGATGAATGCGCGCAGCGGCGCGGGCACCAGCCGTCGGCCGGGATAGTACAGGAAGGGTCCCGGGAAGCTCTGCCACCACGGCTCCAGCACAGGCTCCAGCGCGCCGCTCTCGAAATGCGGGCGCACCCAGTCCTCGAACAGCCAGAGAATGCCGACACCAGCGATCGCCGCATCGACAGCGAGATCGACGCCTCCACCGATGCTGACGACCAATGGCCCCGTGGGATCGACCCGCACCACCTCGCCGTCCCGCTCGAACTCCCAGGGCGTCATGACCCCGCTCGGGAACCGGCCGCGCACACAGGCATGGCCAAGCAGGTCGCGCGGGTGCTGCGGCCGGCCGTGCCGGTCAAGGTAGGACGGCGCAGCGGAGGTCGTGAAGCGCTGCACGCGGGGTCCGATCGGCACCGCGATCATGTCCTGCTCCAGCCGCTCGTCATAGCGGATTCCGGCGTCGCAGCCGGCCACCAGAAGATCGATGAAGTTCTCCTCGGCGATCACCTCCAGGCGAATGGCGGGATAGGCCGCGAGAAATCCCGGAACGATTTTGGGCAGCACCAGCCGCGAGGCGCTTATCGGCACGTCGAGACGCAACGTTCCGGCGGGCCGGTCGCGAAAGCCGTTCACCACATCGAGCGCAGCTTCTACCTCGCCCAATGCGGGGCCGAGTCGCGCCAGCAGGCTGGCACCAGCCTCGGTCAAAGCGACGCTGCGCGTGGTGCGGTTGAAGAGCCTCACACCGAGCTGGGTTTCCAGACGGCGGATCGCTTCGCTGAGCGCGGAGGCGCTGCCCGCCGTCGCGCGGGCTCCTTCGCGAAAACCGCCGGCGCGCGCCACCGCCATAAACGCCTGGAGATCGTTGAGATCCGCCGCCATTGTTCGTCATCCCGTACAACCTGTCCAGATTATAAGCGATTATCGAAACAACCGACAGCGCCTATCTGCCTCGTCGACAGCAAGGAGACACAGCATGTCCAGCATCCAAAAGTCCGGCACATTCACCCTCGGCAGCCACACCGTGAAACGCCTTGGCTACGGCGCCATGCAGCTTGCCGGCCCGCATGTGTTTGGTCCGCCCGGGGATCGCGATGCCGCACTGGCGGTGCTGCGCGAGGCGGTGTCATCGGGCGTGGACCATATCGACACATGCGACTATTACGGCCCGCACGTCACCAACCAGATTATTCGCGAGGCGCTGTCGCCTTACCCCAAGGACCTCGTCCTCGTCACCAAGATCGGCGCGCGGCGCGGCAGCGATGCGTCCTGGCTGCCGGCCAATTCGCCTACCGAACTTGAGCAGGCCGTGCATGACAACCTCAGGAATCTCGGACTTGAGGTGCTGGACGTCGTCAATCTGCGCATAATGTTCGGGATGGGGCCGACTGAGGGCTCGATCGAAGCGCAGCTGACAGCGCTTGCCGAGTTGCAGCGCAAGGGACTGGTGCGCCATATCGGCCTGAGCAACGTCACTCCCGCGCAGATCGAAGAGGGCCGCCGGATCTGCAAGATCGTCTGCGTGCAGAACCAGTACAATCTGGCGCACCGCGACGACGACGCGCTGATCGACCAACTGGCGCGGGAAGGCACCGCCTATGTGCCATTCTTCCCGCTCGGCGGCTTCAGCCCGCTGCAGTCTTCGACTTTGTCGAGGGTGGCGGAACGGCTCGGCGCGACGCCGATGCAGGTGGCGCTCGCCTGGCTGCTGCGACGCTCGCCGAACATTCTGCTGATCCCCGGCACGTCGTCGGTCGAGCATCTGCGGGAGAATCTTGCGGCGGCGGAGCTGGAGCTTTCGGCAGCGGTGCTGCAGGAGTTGGAAGGGGTAGCGAAGGCGGCCTAGGTCGGCGCTGTCACCCCGCCCGCGCCTGCGGCGCGACCTCCCCATCAAGGGGAGGTAGGGCGCCGCGCCATAACCTCAAAAGTTCGCTTAGCACTCATCGATTTCGCGGACGTCCAGCGACGGCGAGTTCGCACGGCTCTCTACCTCCCCTCGATGGGGAGGTCGGCGCAGCGCCGGGTGGGGTGAAGCGCCGACGCCTAGTTGATGCTCGCCGTATGCGCCGGCTCGGCCGGCCGCGCCTCATCTGCATAAGGCACGCGAAAACCGTTGGCGGCGAGCCAGCCGATCGCGGCCTTCGGTTCGTCGGTCTGGATGATGGTGGCGCCGCGTTCGGCCCAGAAGCCCCAGGTCTCGGCGGGAAGGCTTGCAGCCACCGCCAGCTCGTCGCCGCGGCCGCCCGAGAGGTAGCCGCCCGGCTTGTTGACGATGGCGTAGGTGTCGGCCCAGAGGTGCCAGCCGCCGCGCACGGCAGAAGCCCGCATGCGGTTGGTGAACAGCGGTCCGCCCGTCTCCGTCAACGTCTCGGCGCCGGCCCGCCAGTTGATCAGCTCGATCGCTCCCGGGGAAAAGACGCGGCCAACCTCCTCGGCGAAGGCGGCATCGCGCACAGCGTCGTCGGCGATGATCGGCATGAACTGGAAGCCGCCGCCGATAGCGTCGATCGCCGCCTTGACGGTGTCGATCCGCTGCTGGTTCCAGAGGTTCTCCTTGACGATGACCTGATCGGCCATGCCGAGATCGCGGGCAACCGCGATCATGCCGGGCAAGGCCTGAACGTCGAGCTTGTTGTCGAGGTTGATCAGGATCCGGTCCCTGGTCGCCATCAGCATTTCGCGCAGCGTCGAGACCGGCTCGCTGGTGATGGCGCCGGTGCCTTCCAGGACAAGCCTGCATCTCTTCAGTTCGGCGACAGTATGGTCGACCACCTCGCCCTTGCAGTTGGTGGTGCGGTCGAGCCAGCTGTCATGCATGACGACGAACTCGCCGTCCTTGGAGCGCCTGATGTCGACCTCGACGATCTCGGCGCCGAGCGCGATCGAGGCCTCGACCGCGGCGAGCGAATTCTCGGGGTAAAGCGTCTTGCCGGCCTGCATGCCGCCGGCGCGGTGCGCCGCCACCATCACATGGTCGCGCCACTGGTTGGCATGCTCGAAGCGGTCGAGGATCTGCCTGGCGCGCGTTTCGCCGGCCAAGGCGTGGCCGATCGAGACCGCGAGTGCCGCGGAAAGCAGAAGGCCTTGCCAGATGGTACGCATCAAGAATCGCTCCGTTCCGGATGGAACCCCGGTTAGGCGATGCGCATGACACGCCGGTGAACGAAGCCGGCTATGGGCTTGAACGGATTGGCTTCTCAGATCCGCTTGGCCAGCCGCCGGAACCAGGCCAGGGCCGGCATTTCGACGAAGCGCCAGGTGAACCAGGAGACAGCGATGGTGGCGACGAGCATGGTGAGAATAGCGGCAAAGCCGAGCCATGGCAGATCAGCGCCGAAGCCGGTCGCATGGTCGCCGCGCAGCACGATGTCGCCAAGCAGGTGAAGCCCGAACTTGCGCTCCACCAGCCCGCCAACATTGATCATGCGCGCCTGCACGAAGATGTGGACCATGTAGATGGAATAGGAGAGAGCGCCCAGCATCAGCATCGGCCGGGTGCGCAGGACGGCGCTGATCCAGCCGCCCTCATGCGCAAAGAGGTAGAGCGCCAGCGCAAACACCAGGGGAGCGGCGATGCCGGCATCGTTGTCTCCGGCCAGCGCGACGAAAACACCGATCACCGCGATCATCACCATCTCGGCCGCCGTCCAGGCGAGCCGCGCCCTGCCGTCGCCGGCAAGCGCCTGTCGCGCCTCTGCAATGGAATCGTGTTGAAACCATGCCAGCAGCGCGCCGAGCGAGAAGCCGTAGAGGCAGCGGATGAAGCCGAAGTCGAAGGACACGTCCATATGCGTGTGAGAGAAGGCAAGCAGGAAAAGCGGTGCGGTGACGGCAGCGGCCACAAGCCAGATCCAGCTGCGCCGGCCCGCCGTGAAGACAACGGCGGCAAACAGCAGATAGGCGAAGAATTCGGCCGAGATGCTCCAGCTCGGCGCGTTCCAACTCAGATGGTCCTCGACGCCCATGCCTTGCAGCAGGAAGAGATTGGCGACGAGGCTGTTCAGGTCGAAGCCGCCGGTGAAGGGCTCGGCACCCGTGCCGTGCAATTGCGGCAGCATGAGCCGCAGCTCCTCGAGGGCGGCGAAGGCGGCGAGCATCACCAGATGCAGCGGGTAGATGCGGCCGAAGCGGACAGGTGCGAAGCGGGCGAGCTCGACCGGCTCGCTGAGCCGGTTGCCATAGGAGCTGGCGATGACGAAGCCGGACAACACGAAGAAGAAATCGACGAACAGGTAGGAGCCGCCGACAAAGGCGCTTTGCGAGATCGTCGAGTTGGTCGGGAAATGGAACAGCGCCACCAGCAGCGCGCAGATGCCGCGCCAGGAATCGAGCACCAGGAACCGCTCGCCAGCCACGGTGCCGGTCCGGGTCGCCGCCGGCATATGCGCGGGGTTGAGAAAGGCGGTCTGCGTCATGATGATACAATCCTGTGTTGTCGTGGCACTCGCCGAGCGCCATTCCCGTTTCCCCACTCTGTGACTGGCATGTTGCGTGCCGGTTCTGTAGTTGTGGCAACCCGTTGAAAACCGAGGACCCGTAATGGCGAACCAGAACATCGACCATGCCTTCACCGCCCGCTCCAAGACGGGCGCGTCCTTCGAGCCGACCTATGCCGGCGCGCTGTCGTTCATGCGGCGCAGATACACGAAGGACGTGAGGGGCGCGGACGCGGTGGTGTGGGGCATTCCCTTCGATGCCGCCGTCACCAACCGGCCGGGCGCACGCTTCGGGCCGCAGGCGATCCGCCGCGCCTCGGCGATCCTCGACAACGACCCGCAGTACCCGTTCTCGCGCGACCTGTTCGAGCACCTCGCGGTTGTCGACTACGGCGACTGCCTGCTCGACAGCGGCAACCATCAGAAGACACCCGGCACGATCGAGCGCGAGGCGGCCAAGATCCTGAAATCAGGCGCCTTCCTGTTGTCGCTCGGCGGCGACCATTTCGTCACCTGGCCGCTGCTCAAGGCGCATGCCGCCATCCACGGACCGCTGGCGATGGTGCAGTTCGACGCCCATCAGGACACCTGGCCGGACGACGGCAAACGCATTGACCACGGCTCTTTCGTCGGACGCGCGGTGAAAGAAGGCATCATCGATCCCGATCGCTCGATCCAGATCGGCATCCGCACGCACGCCCCCGATACGTTCGGCATCAAGATCCTCTACGGTCACGAGGTCGAGGAGATGCGAGCGTCCGACATCGCCTATGCCATCGTCGACCGTACCGGCGGCAGGAAGACCTATCTCACCTTCGACATCGACTGCCTGGACCCGGCCTTTGCACCGGGCACGGGCACGCCGGTCGCCGGCGGCCCGTCCTCGGCGAAGATCCTGTCGACGCTGCGCCAACTCGGCCAGATCGACATTGTCGGCGCCGACGTGGTCGAGGTTGCGCCCGCTTACGATCATGCCGATATAACGGCGATCGCGGGCTCCATGGTGGCGATGCATTATCTGGGCCTGGTCGCCGAGCGAAAAGCCCGGCTCGAGGACCTAAACAACGGCAATACTGTTGCAGTCAATCACGCTCAGGGCATATAGCGCTGAAATCGCAGGGACTTTTCAAGGCAATGAAACCGAGAATCTTCATCGACGGCGAACACGGCACCACCGGCCTGCAGATCAGGGCGCTGCTGGCCGAGCGGGGCGACCTGGAGATCATTTCGATCCCCACCGAGCGCCGCAAGGAAACTGCGGCGCGAGCAGAGTTCCTCAATGCCTCCGATGTCGCGATCCTCTGCCTGCCGGACGCCGCCGCCAAGGAAAGCGTCTCGCTGATCGAGAACGACACCACCCGGGTAATCGACGCGTCGACCGCGCATCGCGTTGCCGCCGGCTGGGAATATGGTTTCGCCGAAATGGACAAGGACCAGGCAAAGAGGATCGCCGCGGCGAAGCGCGTCGCCAATCCCGGCTGCTGGCCGCAGGGGCCAATCGCGACGCTCAGGCCGCTGGTGTCGGCCGGATTGCTGCCCGCAGATTTCCCGATCACCGTCAACGGCATTTCCGGCTATTCAGGCGGCGGCCGGCCGATGATCGAGGACTATGTCGGCAAGGGCGAGGACGCGCCCGAATTCCTGCCCTACGGGCTGACCCTGCAGCACAAGCACGTGCCCGAGCTCAGGACCTATGCGAAGCTCTCGCATGACCCGATCATGCAACCGGCGGTCGGCAATTTCGCGCAAGGCATGATCACCGTGGTGCCGCTGCAACTCGGCTCGCTCGACCGCGTGCCGACTGGCGCCGAAATGCATGCAGCGCTGGCCGATCATTTCGCCTCGATCGAGGGCGGCGTGGTCGAGGTCGCGCCCTACACGCATCTGGAGCGTATCCCCGACGTCGATCCGGAAATCTACAACGGCACCAACAAGATGAAGGTCTACGTCTTTGCCAATGACGAGCGGGCGCAAGCGCTGCTTCTCGCCGTCTACGACAATCTCGGCAAGGGCGCGTCGGGCGCCGCCGTGCAGAACATGGACCTGATGCTCGGCCTCACCCCGTAAGCGAGCATGCCGGAATTTCCGAAGCGCTGGAAAGTCAGCGCGCCCGAACTCATTGCCGAAACCTTCTCCAGCCGCATCCCTTACGGAAACCACACCGGCGGTAGGGATAGACGTATCCCAGCCGCAACCAACGAGACGCCAACACCGACAAGGAGCACGTACCTGCGTTTCATAGGCGGCCGCGTCGGTAGCGGATAGGCGCCCTTGGTGCCGCGCCAATGCGCGGCGGCAAAGCCGAGCAGGATCAGCGCGAAACCCTGATGGGTCAGCGCCATGTGCAGCGGCACCTGCATCAACAGCGTGCCGATGCCGATCGAAGCCTGCACCAGGACGATCAGGAACAGCAGCGTCGCGCGGCGCGCATGGGTGGTTCCCGGCAGACGCCGGCGCGTCGCGATCATGTGCCAGAGCGCGACCGCAAAGACCATGTAGGCGCCGATGCGGTGGACGAACTGCACCGTCTTCGGGTTCTCGAAGAAGTTGCGCCAGGCGGGCTCGAGCAGAAGCAGATCGCCTGGAACGAGCCTGCCGTCCATCATCGGCCAGGTGTTGTAGCTCAAACCGGCGTCCAACCCGGCGACCAACCCGCCGAGATAGATCTGCACCAGCGCCAGCAGCACGATGACGCCGGCAAGCCGCTGCGTCGAGCGATCGGCGGCGGGCTCGGAATTCGGCGCCAGCCCCCGCGCCACTACCATAGTCGCGGTGAAGATCAGCGCCGCCAGCGTGAGATGCGTGGCCAACCGGTATTGGCTGACCGAGACGCGGTCGACCAGGCCGGACGCGACCATCCACCAGCCGATGGCGCCCTGCAGGCCGCCGAGCAGCAGGATGCCGACGAGCTTCGGCCCAAGGCCGCGCTCAATACGGCGCGTCGCCCAGAAGAGCAGCAGCGGCAGGGCAAAGACGAGGCCGACGCTGCGCGCCAGGATGCGGTGCACCCACTCCCACCAAAAGATCGACTTGAACGCCGCGATGCTCATGCCCTTGTTGAGCTCGGCATATTGCGGGATCTGCTGGTAGCGCTGGAACTCCTCCTGCCACTCGGCGTCGTTCAGCGGCGGGATGACACCGTGGATCGGCTGCCATTCGGTGATCGACAAGCCGGATTCGGTAAGCCTGGTGGCGCCGCCGACCAGCACCAGGGCGAACAGCACGAGAAGCACGAAATATAGCCAGCCGCGCACCTGCGCCCGGTTGCGCAGGTCGCGATCGCGGGCGGCATAGGGTGCGGCAGCAGTGATGGCGGCCATGGTTGTGTTCCGGCAATTGAGGTCGCGGGATTGGTGGACCAAGGCCGCCCCGGTGGCAAGGCCGGGCAGCGCGGCACGCCGTCGCGCCGCCAATGACGGGTTGCGTGCACCCTGCGATCGGCCTAAGCGATAGCCGTCAAAGAGATCGCGACATGCCCATTCGCCTCAAAAAGCTGATCGGAACCGTGCTGCTCGTTGCGCTGGTCGTCATCTACGCGCTGGTGGCGTCGATCGTGGCGGTTGCCCAACTGTCGGAATCGAGTCCGCTGGTGCATCTCCTGTTCTTCCTGTTGAGCGGCCTGCTGTGGGTGCTGCCGGCGATGGGCATCATCAAGTGGCTGATCATCGAACCGCGGCCCAAAGGCTGAAGTCCGGCGCCTGCGAAGGCGCAAACGGGCGCGCGCCGATCGCTACTTTCCACAAGTGTTGATGCTCCGGACCGGCCATCCGCGACGGTGACATGAAGTTGACCGCGGCGGTGGCACCGGCGCATGAAGTCCAGCATTCCTTGCGACTCCCAGGACCAGGATCATCGCGCCGCTCCACCTTCCCGCTTGACGTACACATATCTCAATGGTTATACGTCAATCAATAGCCACCGGGTTATCGATCCCATGACGAATGCCCACGACGCACTGTTCAGGACACTTGCCGATCCGACCCGGCGCGCCATCTTCGAACGACTGTGCCAGCAAGGAGAGCAGACCGTGGGCGCCCTTACTGCCCAGTCCGGGGTTTCGCAGCCCGCCGTGTCGAAGCATCTCGGCGTCCTGAGGCAGGCAGGGCTGGTGCGCGACCGCCATGAAGGACGGCAGACCCACTATAGCGCGCAGCTCGGCGCGCTTGCTCCCCTGATGGATTGGACACGCCAGATGGCCGGCTTCTGGGAGAGCCGGTTCGACGACCTCGAGAATCTGCTCAAAAGAATGGACCAATGACCAATATTGCGACCGAAACCCGCTCCGTCGTCGTCGAGCGGGAGATACCTTATCCGCCGGAAAAGATCTGGCGCGCGCTGACGCAACCGCATCTGATCGAGGAGTGGCTGATGAAGAACAACTTCAAGCCGGTCGTGGACCATCGTTTCAGTGTCAGCGCGGACTGGGGCGGCGTCGACTGCCAGGTCCAGACAGTCGAGCCCAACAAGACGCTGTCCTACAGCTGGGATACCAAGGATCTCGAGAGCGTGGTCACCTGGACGCTCACCCCTACGAGCACGGGAACCCATTTACGCATGGAGCAGACGGGCTTCCGGCCGGATCAGCAACCCTACTACCGGGGCGCAACCGTCGGCTGGCCGAGGTACCTTGCAGCGCTGGAGCAGGTGCTGGCGCGGATGGACTGAAGTCTGCCGGCAGTTCAAGTCAAGCCCACGTTCACCACGCGCTATGCCGCGCACGATGCCAATGGAGGAAACAGAATGAAGATCAAGCTGACCAAAGTGTATGTGGACGACCAGGAAAAGGCCCTTGCCTTCTACACCGACGTTCTCGGCTTCACCAAGAAGGCCGATTTCAGCAACGGGCCGTTTCGCTGGCTGACCGTCGCCTCGTCCGACGAGCCGGAGGGCACCGAGCTGCAGCTGGCGCTGAACGACAATCCCGCGGCCAAGTCCTACCAGCAGGCCATGTTCAAGCAGGGCCAGCCCGCCGTCATGTTCTTCACCGACGACATCGAGGGCGACCACGAGCGCCTCAAGGCGCGAGGCGCCGCCTTCGCCATGGCGCCGACCGCGGTCACCGGCTCGACCATTGCGCAACTGAACGACAGCTGCGGCAACCTGGTCCAGATCACCCAGCTGGCGCGCTGGTAGCGCGGGCTTTTCCGCTCATTTCTCAGAGGAGGTCGTATTGAACCTTAGCCAGTGGATTCGGCAAATTCACCGTTGGCTGTCGATCGTCTTTACGGTGACCGTCATCGCCAACTTCGTCGCCATGGCATTGGGGGAGCCGCCCGCCTGGGTGGTATACTCGCCGCTCTTGCCGCTCTTCCTGCTGCTGTTTTCCGGCCTCTATATGTTCGTGCTGCCCTACACCGGCAAGTCGCGTAGCGAGCAGCGCGTGGGCGGATAGGGGCGGATGGCGAAGACGCGCGGACAATCGAACGCCAAGCGGGCCGGCACAGAGCCGGTCCTGCTTTCAGGCGGCAACCCGCAGATCGCCAAGGGCTATGGCGACGCCCCGGTGCAGGCCTATATTGCCGCCATGCCGGGCTGGCAGCGCGATGTCGGCCGCCGTCTCGATGCGCTCATCGCGCGCGCCGTCCCCGGCGTCGAGAAGGCGGTCAAATGGAACTCGCCGCTTTACGGGGTCGAGGGCCAAGGTTGGTTCCTCGGCGTTCATTGCTTCGCGAAATACGTCAAGGTCGCCTTCTTCCGCGGCACGTCGCTCAGCCCGCTGCCTCCAGGCGAGTCCCGGACCAAGGAAACGCGCTACCTCGACATTCGCGAGGACGATCAGGTCGATGAAGCCCAGGTCGCCGAATGGGTGAAGCAGGCCAGCCGATTGCCCGGCGAACGGATGTGACCGGACGATGGGTACGTGGCGCAACAACAACACGAAGGGAGTGACAGCCAACCATGAACAATAGCGCATCGCCGGAAAGCAAGTCTCCTTCGCAGCTGATAGACGCCAGGATCGAGGAGTTGGGCGACTGGAGGGGCCGGATGCTCAGCCAGCTCCGCGGCCTGATCAGGGAGGCCGATCCCGACGTCGTCGAGGAGTGGAAATGGAGAGGCGTTCCCGTTTGGGAGGACGCCGGCATGATCTGCACGGGCGAGACCTACAAGGCCGTGGTCAAGCTGACCTTCGCCAAGGGGGCTGCCCTGGAGGATCCCTCCGGCCTCTTCAACTCCAGCCTGGACGGCAACACCAGGCGCGCCATCGATTTCCACGAGGGCGATGCGATAAACGCCGAGGCTCTGAAGGCACTTGTTCGCGCGGCTGTGAGCCTGAACAAGTCCAAGGCCAGGAAATAGTCCGCGGGATCGACCGGCGGCGGCCAAGGTCTGTTGAGATTCAGGTCAGGCCGAGTCGAAAACGGTGATTTCCGAGAACCGGAGCGGAGCGTGCGCAAGAAAGCGCGGGCATGCGCTGGCCTCACCTGAATATCGACAGACCTAGATCGTCACCACCATTTTGCCGGCATTGGCGAGCGGCGTCGTCACGCCCGACAACATGGTGCGGATATGGGCGACGCTCTGGTAGCGGCCATTGACCGAGATGCGCGGCAGGGCATGCAGGAAGCCGGCATGCTCGGCGCGCAGCACGCCGTGGCGCGTCGTCACCGCCGAGATATAGCCGGCATCGCGGGCAAAGCCCACTTCGCGGCAGCCGACTGCGCTGACATAGCCATAGGGATAGGCAAGATGGCGCGGCTCCTGACCGAGCTTCTCCAGCAATATGCGCCGGACATCGCCGATCTCATGCCGCGCGTCGGCCTCCGAAAGCCGTTTCAGGTTGAGATGGTTGACGGTGTGAGCGCCGATCGTCACCAGCCCGTGCCCGGACATGGCCCGGATCTCGTCCCAGCTCATCAGCGTGCTCGGGCGCTTTGTCGCCAGATCGATGCCGTTCACGCGCGCAAATTCGCGCAGCGTCGCTCGCTGGTCTTCCTCGCGCACCTCCACCGTCAGCCAGCCATGCAGGCGAGCGTTGGCCTGGAGTTTCCTCCCGCGGGTCGAGCAATCGATCGTCACCGCGCCGTCTAGGGTCGGCAGCGTCAGCCGGTCGCGCGCGTTGACGATATCCTCGATCACGTCCCACCAGAGGTCGGCGGCGCCGTCGATCAGGCCGGGCGCGACATAGATGGTGATGGGTGCGCCGTGCTTTTCCAGCACCGGCAACGCTTCGGTCATGTTGTCGCGGTAGGCGTCGTCGGCGGTGATGGTGGCGAACTGGCCGCCCTTGCCGCCGCACGCGACGCGTTCGATCGCCTCGTCCAGCGAGACGAAGGCGTAGCCTTCGGCCTTCATGTCGGCGATGAGGGCATCGAGGAAGCCGGGCGCAATGTTCAGGTGACGGTTGACGCCGTTCGGCTTCTCCGGCGTCGCGGTGACCCGGTGCAGCATCAGAATGGCGCCGATGCCGCCGACAAACGGCTTCGCCAGTGGCGCAAGGCCGGTGTAGCGGGCGAGGTTCAGCGCCAGTTTCCGGATTGCCTCGCCCCCGTCGATCATTCCTTCACCTTTTGCGCCTAGGCTCATCCAAGCACGGAACGCGCCCACGCGTACCCCCTGACTGGGACCAATACGCCTTAAGGATTGAGGTATGGTTGACGCTAGCGCGTCATTTGACGGCAATCGGCTGGCCGCGAGCGAGACGTCGCCACGCACCTCGCCGGTCGGTCAGGCCGGCCTGTCGGTTACCGTCGGCGACGCTGCGGCGCTTGCAACTTATGCGGGATTCTGCGGTTCTGCGCTGTTTGCGCCGGCGCAAAGTGACGGCTGGATCCGCAACTGGGCGCGAGCGGTTCATCCCGACATTGTCGTCGCGGCACTCCATATGGAAGACGAGCCGGTGCTTGCGCTGGCCCTTGAAGTCGTTCGTCGTGGACCATTCCGCGTCGCCCGCTTCATGGGCGGCCGCCATGCCAACGGCAATTTCGCCGCCGTCGCACCGGGCTGGCTGCCAATGGCCAACGCCGCGGCGATGCGTTCGATGCTGGCGGGCATCGCCAGGGCACGGCCCGACATCGACCTGATCTCGCTGGAGCGGCTGCTGCCCGACCTTGACGGCGCCGCCAATCCGCTCGCCGCCCTGCCCCATTTTCCGAGCCCGAATCTATCGCTCGGCGTCGATCTCGACGGCGGCTTCGACGCCTTGCTGGCGCGCGCCAGCGGCAAGCGCAAGCGCAAGAAGCACCGTTCGCAGACGCGCAAATTCGAGGCGGTCGGTGTCTTCCGCCGCATCGAGGCGCGCACGCGCGAGGATGTGGACAGGCTGCTCGATGCCTTCCTCGAAATGAAGGAGGTCCGCTTCCGCAAGATGGGCATCGCCAATGTCTTCGGCGAGCCGGAAGTTCGTGCCTTCTTTCGCGCCTTGTTCAGCGAAGCGCTGGCCGAAACAAAACCATCCTTCGTGCTGCACGGGCTTGAGGTCGCCGGCAAGTTGCGCGCCGTCACCGGATCGAGCCTGTCGGGCAAGCGCCTGATCTGCGAGTTCGGGGCGATCGCCGAGGATGATCTCGCCTTCACCAGCCCCGGCGACTTCCTGTTCTTCGACAACATCCAGGAAGCCTGCGAAACGGGCTTCGCCGTCTATGACTTCTCGGTCGGCGACGAGCCCTATAAGCGGCTCTGGTGCGATGTCGAGACGCAGCATTTCGAGGTGATGGCGCCGTTGACGCTGAAAGGCCGCGCGCTGGCGCTGGCGATGCGGCAGGGCGCACGGATAAAGGCCTTCATCAAGAACAGCCCGCTCATCTGGAAGCTGACCAAGATGCTGCGCCGCAAGGCCGCCGGACAGGCGGCCCCTGCGAGCGAGGACGACAGCTAGCCATATAGAAGCGCTGGGATCGTGGAGCTCTGCGCCGGCGGGCGGCCGGAGCAGATCCCTGTCTTATGCCGCCGTGCGCCGTCCCGGGACCGGCGTTCCCGGCGACTCGTGGCCGAGCGGCGTCACCAAGGTAAGCTCGGGATAGCCGTTCTCGATCAGCTTGACCGCGGCCTGTGTCACCTCGTCGTCCGCCTCCAGCATCGAGAGGAAGACCTCTGTCGCCTCGCCCGCCAGCCGGCTGATGCCTTGCGCGTCGGCCGGGCCGCATTCGACCACGACAAGGTCGTAGGCGGTGGTCAGCGACTGCATGATGATCGGCAGCCGGTCGGCGGCGCGCATGGCGCGGGCAGGATCGGCGGTGCCGACCGGGACCACGTGGCAGTCCGAGTAGAGATCGGCGTGGATGACGTCGCTGAACTGCGCCTCGGAGGCAAGCAGATCGGTGATCCCCGGGAAAAGCGCGCTGTCCAGCATTGGTCGCGAGGCGGCGCCCGAAGCGGTGAGGTCGAGCAGCAGCACGCGCAGGCCGGCGTCCGAGACCTCGCGCGCCACCAGCACGGCCGAAGCGGCGGCCTCGTCGCCTTCCGGCGACACGAATATGGCCCGCGCGGCACCCGAGGCGATCAGCTTCTCCGCCGCCTTCTCGATGTCGATCTCGCCCAGCGCCGAGGGTTTCGGCGCGGCGCTTTCGTCCAGTGCGTCCGCTGCGGTGGCGGCCTCCGGCTGAACCTCTCGATCAGCCAGGCGATCCCTGGCCAGCCCGGCATCGACAAGTGCCGGCTCGACGCGGGCAACCGGCATCTCGACCTGCTCGATTCGCCCGAAGCGGGCGCCGGCGGCCGGGCGCATGGCGCGGCCCGAGAACAATTCCCCAAGAAGCGTCGCGATCGCCATCAGAAGCAGCGAGGCGACGAAGGCGGCGCCGACGATCGGCACGATCTTCGGGAAATACGGCTCCGACGGCGTCACGGCGCGCGAGAAGATGCGCGCATCGACCGGCAGATAGTTACGGTCGCTGCGCGAGGACGCCTCGCGATAGCGGGTCATGTAGGATTCGAGCAGCTGGCGCTGGGCGTTGGCGTCGCGCTGCAGCGCGTCGAGCTCGACCTGCTGCTCGCCGGCGCGCGCCGATGCGGCCTTCAGCGTGTTGACGTCGCCGAGGAGCTGGTTCTCGCGCGCCTGGGCCGTCTGCGCCTGAGTCGCCAGGCCCTTCATGATCTTTTGCGCCTCGTTGCGAATCTGGCCGTCGAGATCGGCAAGCTGCGATTTCAGGGCGCGGATGCGGGGATGATTGTCGAGCAAGGTGGTGGAGAGGTCGGCGATGTTGGCCCGAAGCTCGACCTGCCGCTCGCGCAGGCGCTGGATCAGGTCGGAGTTCAGCACTTCCGGCACCGCGTCCAGCGAACCGCCGCTTTGCAGCGCCTTGCGCACGCTGTCGGCGGTCGCCTCGGCGGCGGCGCGATTGGCGCGCACCCGCGACAGTTCGGTGGACAGTTCGGAAAGCTGCTGGGTGGCCAGCACCGCATTGTTGCCGCCCATCAGCAGATCCGATTGGGCGCGGAAGTCGGCGACCTTGGCCTCGGCATCCTTGACCCGCTTCGACAGGTCGGCGATCTCAGGCGCCAGCCAGTCGGTGGCGGCGGCGTTCGATTCCAGCTTGGCGTTGCCCTGGACGGAAATGTAGGTGTCGGCGATGGCGTTCGGAATGTCGGCGGCGAGCCGAGGATCCTCAGAAGAAAACTCGATGACGATAACGCGAGATTTTTCAACGCTGTACACGTTGAGCTTCTCGCGCATCTTCTTCAGCACGCGCTCTTCCGGCGGGATTTCGTTGGGGTCGCTTTTCAGCCCGACGATGACCAACAGCCGGCTGAGCGCCGACATCTTGGCCGCCTCGTCGAACTCGGGCAGCCGCGACAGGTTGAGCTTGGCGGCCACCTGCTTGAGGATGTCTGTCGAGGCGATGACCTCGACCTGGCTGGCCACGCCCTGCTCATCGAGAATCGGCTTCTCGCTGTCGTTGCTGGTGCCGTCAGGCCGGGTGAAGACCGATTCGCGGGTTTCGATCAGCAGCTTCGTCTCAGCCTTATAGTGCGGCGTGGCGAGCCAGGCGAAAGCGAAGGCCAGACCGGTGACGGCGAGCGCAACGACCAGGATGCGCAGCCAGTTCCTCGCCAGACTGGCGAAGAGCTGCCTGAGATCGACATCGACGTCTGCGGCCGCGGACTGAACGGACATGCATCCTGCTCCGAACTTTGAGTCTAGGATGGACCGTAAACAACTATGGTAACTCAGCCGTTAAGATCAGTACGAACCCCTATTAGAGACGACTGAAGAACATTCAGCAAAGACAGTAGAATAGCTACGCTTTTTGACGACCGCCGCCGCCGCGGACGGCAAACCTTTACCGGCCATTAACCCTAACAGGACGATAACGGATTCCGTTCCCTGGGGTTTGCCGCAACATATGGCGGCCAGCGATGAAGGTTCGTGACCGGCCATGAAAAGCACTGCCTCCCTCTTTCGTGCTCTGCTTGCCGTGTCGATGCTCGCCGGCTGCTCAAGCTACCGGCCGACGCCGGCGGCCTTTCATGAGGTGCTCGACCAGCCCTACCGACTCGGCGCCGGCGACCGCGTCCGCGTCACGGTCTTCGAGCAGGACGGCCTGACCAACACCTACAGTGTCGACCAGTCCGGCTACATGTCCTTGCCGCTGGTCGGCGCCGTGCCGGCGCGCGGCCACACCGCCCAGCAGCTCGAGAAGGAAATCGCCGACAAATTGCGGCAAGGCTATCTGCGCGATCCCGATGTCTCGGTCGAGATCGACCGCTACCGGCCGATCTTCGTCATGGGTGAAGTGGGTGCTGCCGGCCAGTATTCCTATGTGCCGGGCCTGACGGTGCAAAAGGCGATCGCGATCGCCGGCGGCTTCTCGCCGCGCGCCAACCAGGAAAGCGTCGACATCACCCGCGACATCAACGGCAAGGTAATGACCGGACGGGTGGTCACATCCGATCCGCTGCTGCCCGGCGATACCGTCTACGTCCGCGAACGGCTGTTTTGACAACCAACGTGGCGAACCAATTGCGGATCGTCCATTGCTTTCGCTCACCCGTCGGCGGGATATTCCGGCACGTGCGCGACCTGACCGAGGCGCAGATCGCTTCGGGTCACTCAGTCGGCATTGTCTGCGACTCGACCACCGGTGGCGAATTCGAGGAACGGCTGTTCGAGGGCATGACGGACAGCCTGGCGCTCGGCATCCATCGCACGCCGATGCAGCGCCATGTCGGGCCGGGCGACCTCGCCTCGGCCTGGCGCACCTACCGAATCATCAAGGAATTGCGGCCGGACGTGCTGCACGGGCACGGCGCCAAGGGTGGCGCCTATGCCCGGCTGTTCGGCTCATTGTTGCGGGTATCCAGGTCTCGCGTAGCCCGCCTTTATTCGCCGCATGGCGGCTCCCTCCACTATGACGAAACCACGGCCACCGGAAAGCTGTTCTTCGCGCTGGAGCGCTTCATGGCGCGCTTCACCGACTGCCTGCTGTTCGTCTCCGACTACGAGCGCCGCACCTGGCGCAGGAAGGTGGGCGAACCACCCATCCCCAACACGCTGGTCTACAATGGCCTGCGCGCGGTCGAGTTCGAACCGGTGGGGAGCGTGCCCGACGCGGCCGACCTGCTCTATATCGGCATGATGCGCGACCTCAAGGGTCCCGACATTTTCATCGATGCGCTGGCGCTGGCCGGCAACAGGCTTGGCCGACGCTTGAGCGCCGTGATGGTCGGCGATGGCGACGACCTGCCGCGATACCACGAACAGGTGAAACGGCTCGGCCTCGACGGCCATGTCCGCTTCCTGCCGCCGATGCCGGCCAGGGACGCCTTCACGCTGGCGGAGCTGATCGTCGTGCCATCCCGCGCCGAGGCCATGCCCTATATCGTGCTGGAGACGCTGGCCGCCGGCAAGCCGATGATTGCCACCGCTGTCGGCGGCATTCCGGAAATTTTCGGCGAAACCTCCCGCGCCTTGATCCGGCCCGACCCGAACCAGCTCGGCGACAGGCTGAGCGACGCGCTAGCCGATCTCGGCGCCTACCAGCGCCTGATGCCCGGGGCGCCCGACCTCAAGGCACGCTTCGGCGCCGACGTCATGGCGGCGGAGATCGAGAAGGCCTATTTTGCCGCGCTTCGGCGCTAGAGCGTGGTCGGCTTGATCTCAAGTATTTTTCACGCCGATCAGCGCCCTTTTCCTCAACGCTGGGTGGCAACCGCTTCAAAGCCATCGGTTGTCTCAAGGGTTTCTTAGCTCTCTTTTGCTATTCAGCTGAGCGAAGCCCGCGGACAATCCAATGAACGAGATCGACCCCGCACACCGCTTTTCCATGGACGCGGTACGCAAATTCGACGGCCCTGCCCCGAGCGAAGCATCGAGCAGCCTCAACGATGTGGCGCGCCAGGTCGCCTCGCAATACCGGCGCGATACGATGTCGCCGATCATGGTCAGCGGCGTGCTGCGCATGGTCGAGTTCGCGCTGCTGTTCCTGTCGGGTCTCTGCGTCTATGTCTACTATGTCGGCTTCTTCAAATATCTCGCCTGGCAGTACCCGCTGACGATCGCCGCGGCCTCGTTCCTGGCGGTGGTGCTGCTCGACGTCACCGACAGCTACCAGGTCTCGGCCCTGATGCGGCCGATCGCCAATTTTGGCCGCGTGCTCCTGGTCTGGGCCGGCACTTACGCGCTGATGGCGCTGACGGCCTTCATCATGAAGATTTCGGAGGATTACTCGCGCCTCCTGTTCGGCACCTGGTTTGTCGTCGGCTTCGTGCTTATCTTCGGCCTCAGGCTGGTGATGTCCAACCTGATCCGGCGCTGGGCCCGCGACGGACGCATGGAGCGGCGCGCCGTCATCGTCGGTGGCGGTAAGTCGGCCGAGATGCTGATCCGCTCGGTCGAGAGGCAGCCCTACAACGACATCCGCATCTGCGGCATCTTCGACGATCGCGGCGACAAGCGCTCGCCGCCGATCGTCGCCGGCTATCCCAAGCTCGGCAACATTTCCGAGCTGATCGACTTCGCGCGCATTGCCCGCATCGACATGCTGATCGTGTCGCTGCCGCTGACCGCCGAATCGCGCGTGCTGCAGCTGCTGAAGAAGCTGTGGGTGCTGCCAGTCGACATCCGGCTGTCGGCGCATTCGAACGCGCTGCAATTCCGCCCGCGCGCCTATTCCTACATCGGCTCGGTGCCGATGCTCGACATATTCGACAAGCCGATCAACGACTGGGATTCGGTCGCGAAGCGCGCCTTCGACATCCTGTTCTCGATCATCGGCATCATCGTCTTCTCGCCGGTCATGCTGGCGACGGCGATCGCCATCAAGCTCGACAGCAAGGGGCCGGTGCTGTTCAAGCAGAAGCGGCACGGCTTCAACAACGAGGTCATCGAGGTCTACAAGTTCCGTTCGATGTACACCGACCGCTCGGACCCGACCGCCAAGCAGACGGTGACCAAGAACGATCCGCGCGTCACCCGCGTCGGCCGCTTCATCCGCAAGACCTCGATCGACGAGCTGCCGCAGTTCTTCAATTCGCTGTTCGGCTCGCTGTCGCTGATCGGTCCGCGTCCGCATGCGATCGCCGCCCAGTCGCACAACCTTCTCTACAACGAGGTGGTCGACGGCTATTTCGCCCGCCACAAGGTCAAGCCCGGCGTCACCGGCTGGGCGCAGATCAATGGCTGGCGCGGCGAGATGGACACCAATGAGAAGATCCGCATGCGCACCGAATACGACCTCTATTACATCGAGAACTGGTCGCTGCTGTTCGATCTCAGGATCCTGTTCCTGACCCCGGTGCGGCTGCTCAACACGGAAAACGCCTATTGAGCGCGGTGGCCCATGAGCTGCCGGCGGCCGCGGTCAACAAGTTGCCGCCCCAGGCGGTCAACAAGTTGCCGCCCCAGGCGGTCAACCAGTTGCCGCCCCAGGCGGTCAACGCCAAGCTGGCGGCGCTGATTGCATCGGCCGCGGTGTTCTTCGGCGTCCTGCTTTCCGGCTTCGTCATCGACGAACCGGCGCCTTACGACCTCTTCATGGTCTGCCTGATCGCGGTGTGGGCGCTGTTCGGCCTGCGGATCTCGCGGGCGGCGGTGCCGCTTCTGGTGCTGCTGATAGTGATGAACATCGGCGGCATGATCTCGATGACGCAGATGGCGAACCTCGCCAACACGCCGCTCTATCTTGCCGTGTCGATGTTCCTCGCCTTCACCGCGATCTTCTTTGCCGCGGTCACGTCGGTGCAGCCTCGTCTCTACCGGCTGATCTTCACCGCCTATGTGGTGTCGGCGGTGCTGACCGCGCTGCTCGGCATTGCCGGCTATTTCCACGCCTTCCCGGGAGCGGAGGTCTTCACCAAATACGACCGCGCCGCCGGCGCCTTCCAGGACCCGAACGTGTTCGGGCCGTTCCTGGTGCTGCCCGGCGTCTACCTGCTTTATCTGCTCCTGACCGGCCCCGTCGCGCGCATGCCGCTGGTCGCCGCGCCGCTCCTGGTCATCACCGCCGGCATCTTCTTTTCCTTCTCGCGCGGCGCCTGGGGCATGTTCGCGGTTTCGGCCGTGCTGCTGACCGGCGCACTCTTCCTGCAGAGCAACAGCGGCAAGTTCCGGCTGCGCGTGGTCATCATGACGGTCGCCGCCATGGCGCTGCTTGTCATCGCCATGGTCGTCATCCTGCAACTGCCGGGCGTGGCCGAGATGTTCTCCAGCCGCGCCCATCTCGAGCAAAGCTACGACACCGCCCGCCTTGGCCGGTTCGCCCGCTACACGATCGGCTTCCAGATGGCGATGGAGCATCCGTTCGGCATCGGCCCGCTGGTGTTCGGCACCATCTTTGGCGAGGACACGCACGACATCTGGCTGAAGATGCTGATGGACTACGGCTGGCTTGGCTTCATCTGTTTCCTGACGCTGACAGTGTGGACGATCGTGGCCGGCTTCCGCATCCTTCTGCGCGACCGGCCCTGGCAGCCCTATCTCTTGTGCGCCTATGTCGCCTTCATCGGCAATATCGGGCTCGGCACCTTCATCGACATCGATCACTGGCGCCATGTCTACCTGCTGCTCGGCCTGATCTGGGGCGCGATCGCGCTCGAATACCGGCATCAGAAGACTTAGGCCGGAGACAAGCGCGAACGTCATCTCACCCATCCGTCACACTCCAGCCCGGACGGACGTGTGCGCGCAATGGGCCAAGCAGTTTTCAACCAAGGCTGAACGAGAGCTCATTGACGTAGCGTGTCCAGCGCCCTTTTCGCTTCGATGAGGTCGACGACCGGATATCTGGATTCAAGCGCGTCAATTTTAGATCGAAGCCGCACTTCTGCCTCATGGACACGACCTTGTAGCGCGAGAATTGGTGCAAGTTGCGTTATGGCGCGGAGTTCAAAAAGTCGCGCTTTCTGCCGCTTTGAAGTAGCAATCGCTGTTTCGAATAGGCGCGCGGCACCAGCTAGGTCACCTTTGCTCGCGGCGATTTGGCCACGAAGCCGGAGGCATTCTGCCAGGTAGCTTGTCTCGTCCGTGTCGAAAACGAGTGTATCGACATCATCAAGCATTTGCGATGCGTCTTCGATGCGACTGGCCCTCAGGAGAAGACCACAAAGTTCGCATGCTTTCTCAGGGGTATGAAATACGACGCCGTGCCCACGCCAAAGAACCAAACTCTCCCGGACGTCATCGATGCCGGCATCCAGTTCGCCTAAATGCGAGCGGGCATGACCACGCCACCTAATGCCGCTGCCTCGACGCGCCGTGTAGCCATGCAGTTCGCAAATCTCGACGATCTTCGTAGCGTTCTCAAGGAGTTCCTCGTATTGACCAAGTAGCGCGCACAATTGGCACTGCACGAGAAGATGCCACGCGAGGTCGAAAGGCTTGTCGAGCTGGTCAAAATAGCGCATCAGGCGCTCTTTCTCTTCGACTGCAGCATCAAAGAAACCCAATATGATCAGCGATTCGCTGAAATATGCTTGGGCAGAGACACGTTGATCCGCACCGGCGAACGAAATACGATGACTTGGGTCAACGCGATCAATCAGATCTAAGGCCTTGCGCAAGGCCTCTGCTGCCAGCGGCTCTTCTCCTCGGTTGGAATGAGCGATCCCCTTTGTTGCCCAAAGACCACTCAGATGGGCCGTTGGAAGGAGATCGGCACAGTTTGCGAGCTGCTCTTCGGCCAGGGTCAGGTAATCGTGATTGCGCCCAGTGGCATAAAAAAATGGAGCGAGTGAAAGCGCAACGTCACATTGCAATTCGACCGATGCAGTCTTCGCGGCTGCAAGACGTGCGTCTTCAAGCGTCTTCCCAAGGCGCTCAGAACGATACCCTTCTGCCTGCATCAAGGCATTGGCCATCGCAAGATGGAGACGCGTCACCCGTTCGGCGCCGCCGGAGACGTCGCCAAGTCTCCTGCTGCAATCAATAGCACTGGCAAAGTGCGACACGGCTTCCCGGGTTGCCGCTCTGGCCAGAGCGGCCTCTCCCGCCTTTTGCCAGTGATCGACCGAGCTCGCCCAATCCCCCGCTTCCTGAAGGTGGTGCGCAAGGAGCTCGGGTTGCGCTTCGGTGATTTCGATCCACTGTTCCTCTAACATATCTGCGACCCGCTTATGTAGCTCCTGGCGCTTGGCGCGCAGCAGCGTGCCATACGCTGCGTCCTGAACGAGCGCATGCTTGAAGAGGTAAGTGGCCAGTGGACGAGTCCCGCGGCAGAACACCAGACCGGCGCCGACGAGTTGATCCAGTGCGCCATTTAGCTCAGCGGCATTTCGCTGTGCTACCGCTGCCAGCAATTCGTAGGAGAACTCCCGACCGAGAACCGCGCCAATTTGTGCGACCTCCTTAACGGCTGAGCCGAGGCGATCGAGCCGCGCCATCAACGAGGCATGCAGCGTGGCGGGAACGTTCAACACCGTCGCACCAGCTCTTGAGAGCACTGTCCTGGCGTTCCCGCCCTCCAATACTGCCTTGGTCAGCTCCTCGACGAACAGCGGCACCCCATCCGTGCGCTCGATGATCTCTGCGACAAGGTCGCTGGGCAGCTCTCCGGTGCCTACGACCCGCTGGACCAGCGCAGCACCTTCACGACGGTCGAGTCGATTGAGGACAAGAACCGTGACGTGCGCCTGCCCGGTCCACGGTGGTTGAAACTCGGGGCGAAAGGTGAGGAGAAGCAGCACTGGCAAGCGCGGCACTCGCTCGATGACCAAGTCGAGCAGCTCGCGCGAGCTGGGGTCGATCCAGTGGACATCCTCGAAGAGCATCAGCAGCGGACCTTGTCGCGCCAAGCCTTGGAGGTGCCGAAGCAGCGCCTCGAAGGTCTTTTCCTTCTTACGTTGGGGTGTCAGCTGGACAGGCGGAAAGCGACCTTCGGTCGGCAACGACAGCAGCTCGGCCAGCAGCGCCACGTCCTCCGACGAGGCCGGGGCAAGCAGGGCCGCAAGCTTATCCAGCTTCCCCGACATGTCGTCGCGCTCGAACCCAGCTGCGCGTCCGAGCTGCGCAATGATCGGATGGAGCGCGCTGTCTTGGTGGTGCGCTGAGCAGAAATAGCGCAAGTAGGTGTGCGGCTCATTCTGGATCCGCTCCTGCAAGGTGACAGTGAGGCGCGATTTTCCTATGCCCGGCTCACCTGAGAGCAGTACCACGCGACCTTCGCCACTTTTGGCGCGATGCCAGTGACGCTCCAGCAGGTCGACCTCCTCCTGACGTCCGACCAGCGGCGTGGGGGTTGCCCCGTGCAGCGCCTCGAAGCGGCTTTCGACAGCGCTCTCACGAGTCACTTGATAGGCGTGGATCGGCTCCGGAAAGCCTTTCACCTCGACGGAGCCAAGATCGTGATATTCGAAAAGATCGCCAACCAGCTGTCGCGATTGCGGCCCGATCACGACCGTGTCGGGTTCGGCGAGAGCCTGCAGGCGGGCAGCGAGGTTCGGCGTCTCGCCCACCACGCCGCGCTCCTGCCCTTCGCCGGCGGAGATCAGATCGCCAACGACGACCTGCCCCGTGCCGACGCCGATACGAACCCGCAATGGCTCGGGCTCTTGGAGTCGCCTAACAGCATCGACGAGAGCAAGACCAGCGCGCACAGACTGTTCCGCGTCGTTCTCGTGCGCTTGCGGGTAGCCGAAATAAACCAACACCCCGTCGCCCATATACTTGGCGACAAAGCCGCCAAAGTGAGCGACCGTATTGGCGACACAGCGGTGATACGCTCCGATGATCTCGCGCAGGTCCTCCGGATCCAGACGCGACGCGAGCGCCGTCGATCCAACGAGATCCACGAACATGACGGTCAGCTGTCGACGCTCCGCGCCTAGGTCCTGGCGGTTTTGAGCCACGATGTCATCGGTGCTCGGGTCGGGATGGCTTGATGCCATCCCCAGCCCCACTACCGCCTTACGAAATCGCTTGCGATGACCAAGGAGCATACCGAGCTTCTCGAGGTCGGCATCGGTCAGCTCCGGCAGAACTTCCGCGTCGATGGCGTTATCGCGAAATGCCTGCTCGTATTGCTGGAGCCCGAGGCCTCGCAACCAGACGGCAACGTCCACACCAGCTCTCCCAACGAATGGGGTCCCTCAGCAATGTTAACTCAGATGCCGGGGAATGAAGAGATGCATGAGAACACACCGAGAACATCCGGTGTGCTTTTCGGTGTGCTTTTTGGTCACGACAGGCACACCGGGACCTTGTTTGTTCTAGTTCCCTCGATTTTGTTCGGACAAGGCACTTGCGCCAGACCCCTTGAGAATATAGGGCTTTGCGCGGTCCGGAGTGTAGCGCAGCCCGGTAGCGCACTTGACTGGGGGTCAAGGGGTCGTCGGTTCGAATCCGGCCACTCCGACCATTTTTCCTTGAAAGCCCTGGTTTGTCGAAGGCGCCCTGTGGCGCCTTTTCGCTATTCAGAGCAAAAGCCGCTGGAATCGCCCGGTCGCGATCAGGGCGCTGCCGACCGACGTTGGTCGGGCCTGGGCGGAAGCCGGTGGAACAAGACATGCGCCAGGCGCGGCCGCGCCTTGATCTTCCACTTCGGCACGAGTCGCCAGTGAGTCCTGCTCAGCGGCGAACAAGTATCCCGCGCGCTTCCTCGCCTGTCGAAATGCACCGCCAGCGCCTGGTCCACGGCGCACAGAACGGCGTAGCGCTCAATCTGCTCATCGGATAGCTCGCAATCCGGGACCTTGTCCCGCACCGACTGAACCACCGAATAGGTCGAAATGATGCGTCCAGGAGCAGCGCAGTCGATGCATCGCCGGACGGCGTCGATGACGTCGTCAGGAACAAGAAAGTTGAATTGGCGCGAACTGGTTGTGGTGGCAGTTACGATCCGCTCTAGCATATCGCCTTCTGAAAGCCCCGCAGCACGCTAGCGCCGGGACAGATCCATCAGCAAGGACTAATAATAGGGCCTGGCTGAGTTATGCACCGAATTCTTTGCCGCCTCAGTCACCAGCGAATCGAGGCCGCGCCGCGTAAGGATATGGGTGAACCCTACTAAAAAGCCCGCCAGGGCAAACCGTGGCGGGCTCGTTGGGTCAACCCAGCTCGACTATTGCATGGGCCGATTTTCAGACGCTGGCATGTCGATGAAAGCGCCTTCCGGCATCTGCAGCGCGACGGCGATTCGCCGGAGCTTCGAGGGGTCGGCATCCCTGCCGCTTTCAATATCGGCAATCTCGTGGGTGGACAGGCCGCATGTCAGGGACAGCTCTTCGAGGCTGTATCCCCTGGTTTCACGGGCGGCCTTGAGGGCGCTGTAGCCGGGTGTTGCAATCAAATCGGACAGAACTTCGCGTCTGGCAGTGGCGGGCATTGGCAACTCCTTGGGTTGAAACCGTCTGATCAAATCATGGGGTTGCCTGAGACGAGCGAGACAATGACCGCTCGCGGGCGATTTGCCAAGCGCCAAAACTGGCGTCACGCCATCGTGAAACTGCGCCGGAATGATCTCGCGGAATCGAACCAGCCAAATGGGCGCCGCCGCCTTTTCACCTCGGCACACCGGAGCAGCGCCCGGCCGAACCGGGGCGGGGAAGACCTCAGACACAATCCAGAAACAAAATTCTACAGTCGGGAAAAATTGCCGAAAGAATCCAGGAGGATAGTCCCCAATCGCGGCGCTCGAGCCATCGATATGGTCCGATGTCTCCAGAAACGGCCCGCGCAAAAGGAAACGATGTCATGAAGAAGTCCCTCCTCTCCGCTCTCGGGCTGGCTGTGGCCCTGGCTGTCTCGATGCCGATCCTCGGCGCGACCAGCGCCGATGCTGCTCCGATGCATCACAAGCATCACCGTCACCATCATCACCGCAAGCACCATCGCAAGCATCACCATCATCATCACCATCATCACCACCACAAGAAGCTGGTGGCGAAGAAGGCCTAAGCAAACCGGCTTATCCGACAGGAAGGCCGGTTTTTGGTTGTTGCCCGTAACCGGCCTTCCTGCCCTGCTCTGATGGCATCGTGCCATCAGCGTTCGCGGCACAGGCAGTTCGCGCCGCTGCGCTCAGACCTGGTTGCATCCCAAGGGGTGCCTGATGTTGGCCAATGCCAGGTTGCCGGTAATGCACCGCCTGGTCCTGGCTGTCGCGCGGCTGCTGCTCACGCTTCGCCATCCTGCCCTGATCGTCCGCTTCGCCACGAAGCTCGGCTATCTGCCCAATCCCGCCGCGCCCGGCACCTATCACGAGCTGATGCTCTGGCGGAAAACCGTCGATCGCAATCCGCTGTTCGTGACGCTGACGGATAAGCTCGCGGCGAAGGATTATGTCCGCGGCATCTGCCCTGAATTGGCTCAAGCCAAAACGCTCTGGTCCGGGCGCGACCCCGCCGACATCCCACCCGGGCTGTTGACAGGCAATGCGGTGGTCAAGGCAAACCATGGCTGCGCGATGAACGTCTTCGTTTCCGGCGGCCGGCCGAACCGTGCCGCCGTCATCGCCACGGCAAGGCGCTGGCTCAAGAAACGCTATGGGCGCCGAAACGGCGAATGGGCGTATTGGCCGATCGTGCCGACGGTCTTTATCGAGGAGCGGCTCGAGCTAAGCGGCGGAGCGATCGCCACCGACATCAAAGTCCATGTCTGCGCCGGCACCGTCTGCCATGTCTGGGTGGAAGACAAGCGGGCCCGCCTCTCGCACCTGTTCGACTGCGATGGCAAGCCGCTGCCCGGGCGCGACCCCGACTATCCGCGCGAGGACCAGGCGCTGCCGGTCAGCGACCGTCTTGTCGACTATGTGCGCCGGGCGGCGGCGATCGCGCCGCGCATCGCCGGCGATCTCGACCCATCAGGATCGACTTCCTTGTCACCGGCCAGTGTCTCTATGCCGGTGAGCCCACCGTCTACTCCGCCGCCGGCTACGGCACGTGGACCAATCCGGAAATCATGGGGACGATCGAGCGAAACTGGCGGCTCGACCGATCGGACTATCTGCGCAGACGGCATCGCGGCATTGCAGGTCTCTATGCCCGCGCGCTCAAGGCCCGGTCTCGGGCCGACGCACGCAATTGTCGGCCGGCGACGAGCCCTCGCCAGGCCTGACCAAGCGGCACCAAGCTCGCGCTCCTGGCCTCCGCCTCGGCAAAAATTTCGAACCGACGCGTGAACCTTTCCCCTCCGGGCCGCACCAAGCCTGCATGGACGCCACGAAGGCGCTCCCCAACCAGAAGGACGCCGCAACGGCGATCCTCGATCAAAGAGAAGGAAATGCTCAAATGACCAACTTCACCAACTTCAAGCGCATCTCGCTCGCCGCGGCCATCGCTGTCTCGGCCCTCGGTTCGGTTTCCGTCCCGAGCTCGGCCTTCGCCGGCACGCACCCCACCGGCGACGGCGGCGCGGTGTGCAAGGGCGCGGGCTCCTGTCTGGTGCTCGAGATCGACTGCAAGGGCACCTATACCGACGCCACCGACAAGAACGGCACCGTCTACGGCAAGTGCAGCCAGGTCATGAAGGTCGACCCGACGAAGCGGCTCAAGCTCGCCAACTGATCGACCTGCGATCAAGGAAATGGCGGCCGTCCGCGCGACGGCCGCCATTTTCTTTCACCTTTCGGGGGCGCGCTAACGCCGCGCGAGGAACAGGCTGGCAACCAGTCCAAGCACGAGCAGCCCGACGGCGGCAGCTGTCGCCGGATGCTCCCGTGCCGTCCTTTCGATCGCTTTGCCCCTGCCGCCGATCGCCGGCAGCGCATCGGCGAGGCGCCCGGCCAGCTGGGAATAGTAATCCGAAGCGGCGTCGCGACCGTCCTCATAGTAGGCGCCACCTTGCTTCGAGATGGCCTTCCTCATAGCAGCCAGTTCCCTGGAGAGGGTTGCGACCTGCTTTTCGAGATCGGAGACGGTCGAAAGCGTTGCCATGATGCGTTTTCCTTCCATGTGCAGAAGGAGGCGTAACGCATGGGCGCACAAGCAGTTCCGGTCAGCCGACTGTCAGCGAGCGGCGCCTAACGCACCTGGTCGAGCAGGCGCTTGCACTCCAGCAGATCGAACAACGCTTCCTGCAGCAGGGCGCGGTTGTCGCGCGACAGTTTCGAGGAGTCCGGCTGGACCGGTCCCTCATCGTCGCTCTTGCCGAGGCCGAAGAAGCGTCGGCTGGGTTTCACCCTGGGCTGGCCGACCAGCATCTCGTCGTCGGCGCCGCGCGGCTGGGCAGCCGGCGTCAGCGGCACCTGTTCTGCCTGCCGGCGCTGCGCGATCGCCTCGACGGCCGCCATGTCGCCATTGCCGATGGCAACCAGGAAATGGTTGCCGTTCTCGCGCAACAACTTTTGCACGCCCTTGATGGTGTAGCCCTGGTCGTAGAGCATATGGCGAATGCCCTTGATCAGTTCGACGTCCTGCGGCCGGTAATAGCGGCGGCCGCCACCGCGCTTCATCGGCTTGATCTGGTTGAAACGGGTTTCCCAGAAGCGCAGCACGTGCTGCGGCAGATCGAGATCCTCCGCGACCTCGCTGATGGTGCGGAAAGCATCGGGGCTCTTGTCCATGGGTGAATCCTCCGCTGGACGGCGATCGGGCCAATTGCTGCCGAATCGAGCCTTATTTCAGCGGTTTATGGAACAATATTCAAGCCCGACGTCAAAACGCGGACATTATCAACCGGGCATTTGCGGCGGCTACTTGCCGCCCTTGGCCTTGCTGTTCTGGTGCGAGCGCAAGATGCGGCTCTTCAACACGTTCGACGACTTGAAGGTCATCACCCGGCGCGGCAGGATCGGCACTTCCTCGCCGGTCTTGGGATTGCGGCCGATGCGCTCGTTCTTGGAGCGGACATGGAAAGTCGCGAAGGATGAGAGCTTGACCGTCTCGCCGCGCACGATGGCCTCGCAGATCTCATCCAGC
>NZ_RZOF01000500.1:0-3270 GCF_003998955.1 Mesorhizobium sp. M4B.F.Ca.ET.017.02.2.1
GTTCGGGGTGGGCGGTGGCTTCCTCATCACGCCGCTGCTGATCTTCTACAACATCCCGCCGGCGATCGCCGTCGCCACCGGCGCCAACCAGGTCATCGCCTCCTCCTTCTCCGGCGCGCTGTCGCACATGAAGCGCGGCACGCTCGACTTCAAGCTCGGCGGCGTGCTGCTCGCGGGCGGTATCGTCGGCTCGACCGGGGGCGTCTATGTCTTTGCCGTGCTGCGCCGGCTCGGCCAGCTCGATCTCTTCATCTCGCTGCTCTACGTCGCGCTGCTCGGCACCGTCGGCGGGCTGATGCTGGTCGAGAGCGTCAATGCGCTGCGCGCCACCCGCAGCGGCGCCGCACCCGTGCTGAAAAAATCCGGCCAGCACAACTGGATCCACCGGCTGCCGCTGAAGATGCGCTTCCGCGCCTCGAAGCTGTTCGTCAGCGTCATCCCGGTGCTCGGGCTCGGCGCCGGCATCGGCTTCCTGTCGTCGATCATGGGCGTCGGCGGCGGCTTCATCATGGTACCGGCGCTGATCTATCTCTTGAAAGTGCCGACCAACGTCGTCATCGGCACCTCGCTGTTCCAGATCATCTTCACCTCGGCCTACACCACCCTGGTGCACGCCACCACCAACCAGACGGTCGACGTGATGCTCGCCTTCCTGCTGATGGCGGGCGGTGTCGCCGGCGCGCAATATGGCGCCAAGGCCGGCCAGAAGCTGCGCGGCGAGCAGCTCAGGGCATTGCTGGCAATGCTGGTTCTCGCCGTTGCCATCCGCCTGGCGATCGATCTCTTCGTCACCCCGCCCAATCTCTATTCGCTTTCCGCGGCGGGCCTGAACTGATGGCGGGGTGGAAGGGGTTCGCGGCCGCCGCCTTGCTTGTGCTCGTCGCGGCCGCGTCGCCGACGGCGGCGCAAACCCCGCCGGTCGAAGGCATCCAGATCGGCCTGTCGACCGACGCCGTCTCGATCACCGCCGGGTTTTCCGGCGCCGACCTCACCATCTTCGGGTCGCTGGAAAATCCCGATCCGCTGGTCGCGCGCCAGGGGCGCTACGACGTCATCGTCGTGCTCGAGGGCCCGCCTCGACCGGTGGTGGTGCGGCGCAAGGACCGGGTGCTCGGCGTCTGGATCAATCTGGAGTCGGAGACGTTCGAGAACGTGCCGGTGTCCTATTCGGTGGCCACGACGCGGCCGCTGCAGGACATAACCGAACCGAACAGCTACAAGCAGCTGTCGCTCGGCTCGGCCAACCTCTACATGAAGCCCGCCGACGAGACCGACAGCCCGGCGACGATCGAGGAGTTCACCGCCGCACTTCGCGATCGCAAGAAGGCGACCGGGCTCTACAGCGAAAATGTCGGCGGCGTGCAGTTCCTGTCGCAGAACCTGTTCCGCGCCACGGTGAGGCTGGCGCCCGACGTTCCGGTCGGCACCCACAAGGCGCGCGCCTTCCTGTTCAAGAGCGGCATGTTCATCAAGGAAAGCTCGGCCCAGCTCGAAATCCGCAAATCCGGTTTCGAGCAGTCGATCTTCCGCGTCGCGCACGATTATTCCTTCCTGTACGGCGTGTTCGCCGTGTCGCTCGCCATGCTGACTGGCTGGCTGGGGCGGCTGGTCTTCCGCAAGGATTGATCTCCCCGGGAAAAGAGGCTTTCCCTTTTTCCGATGATGCGATAAACCGCCGCCTCCCAAGGCAAACACGCACATTCAATTCGGCAGAACGGTCCGGCCATCCGGACGTCCGCGCCTTTGCCGGCGCCGACGATCCGCTGCGACGAAACCAATGACAGGAGGCTGCTATGCAATCAGCATTCGGCGGCATCGATTTCGGCACGTCCAATTCCACCGTGGGCGTGATCCGGAACGGGCAGGCGCGACTGGTGGCGCTGGAAGGTGAACAGCCTACATTGCCAAGCGCCGTCTTCTTCAACTTCGAGGACGGCCATACCTATTTCGGCCGCCGCGCCATCAGCGACTACACCGACAGCATCGAGGGCCGGCTGATGCGCTCCCTGAAGAGCGTGCTCGGCAGTTCGCTCGCTCACGAGAAGACCCGCATCAAGGCACGCCTGATCGGCTTCACCGACATCATCGGCTTCTTCATCGCCCATCTGAAGCAGCGGCTGGAAGAGGACGCTGGCACTTCGGTCGAGACGATCGTGCTCGGTCGCCCGGTACAGTTCATCGACGATGACGCCGAGGCCGATGCGAGGGCGCAGGGGGAGCTTGAAAAGGCGGCGCGGGCGCAAGGGTTCAAGCACATCGCCTTCCAGTTCGAGCCGATCGCGGCGGCGCTCGACTACGAACAGAAGGTTGCCCGGGAGGAACTGGCGCTGATCGTCGACATGGGCGGCGGCACGTCCGACTTCTCGGTGGTCCGGGTCTCGCCCGAACGCGCGCGCTCGGCCGATCGCAAGGGCGACATCCTGGCCAACCGCGGCATCCATATCGGTGGCACCGATTTCGACCGGCTGCTCAGCATCGCCCACGTCATGCCCGAGCTCGGCTATCTGACGCCGACCAAGGACGGCAAGCGCAACCTGCCGGCGAGCTATTTCATCGACCTGGCGACCTGGCAGCGCATCAATCTCGTCTATACCGCGAAGGCGATGACGGACCTGAGGCAGATCCGCTTCGAGGCCGAGCGCGCCGATCTCGTCGGCCAATTCATCCATATCGTGGAGCACCGCTACGGACACGCGATCGCAGGCCTGGTCGAAAGGGCCAAGATCGCGCTGACGGATCAGTCCTCAGCCGAGGTGAGGGTCTCGCTGCCCGGCGCACGCTTCGCGCCCGAGATCACGCGCGGCGGACTGGAGGCGACGATCGGGGACGACATCGAGCGGGTGACCGCGACGGTCCGGCAGACGATCGCCGACGCCGGTGTCGACGCCTCCGCCATAACCGCCGTGTTCCTGACCGGCGGCTCGACCGCGATCCCGCTCGCCAAACGCCAGATCCTTTCGCTGGTGCCGCAGGCCTCCGTCATCGAGGGCGACATGTTCGGCTCGGTCGGGCTCGGGCTGGCGCTGGATGCGCAGCGGAAATTCGCCTGAGACGCTTCTTCCCGATCAGCCCCTGCTCAGCGGCGGCAAGTCCGCCTTTCCACCCAGATGCGCCCGCAGCGCCATCTGGGCGAGGCTCGGCTGGCGGTCGCGGTGGGTGATGATGGCGAAGTCGCGCTTCGGCAGGTCGATCGGCACCGACCGCAAGCTGCCTTCGGCC
This sequence comes from Mesorhizobium sp. M4B.F.Ca.ET.017.02.2.1, assembly GCF_003998955.1. Taxonomy (NCBI): domain Bacteria; kingdom Pseudomonadati; phylum Pseudomonadota; class Alphaproteobacteria; order Hyphomicrobiales; family Phyllobacteriaceae; genus Mesorhizobium; species Mesorhizobium sp. M4B.F.Ca.ET.017.02.2.1. The sequence goes on from NZ_RZOF01000500.1 coordinate 3,220, forward strand.
ACGGCGCGGCCGACGACGAGGTCCGAGATGATGGGGGCGCCGGCGCCCGCC
>NZ_RZOF01000501.1:0-3218 GCF_003998955.1 Mesorhizobium sp. M4B.F.Ca.ET.017.02.2.1
CGGCGCCACCGCCTATGTGACGCTGGAGCCATGCGCCCACCACGGCCGCACGCCGCCTTGCGCCAACGCGCTGGTCAATGCCGGCATTGCGCGTGTCGTCGGCGCGGCCAGCGACCCCGATCCGCGCGTTTCCGGCCAAGGCTACGCCATCCTGCGTTCCGCGGGCATCGAGGTTGTCGAAAGAGTGCTCGCCGACGAGGCTTTGGAGCAGATGGCCGGTTACATGATTCGATCACTCAGGAAACGGCCGGAAATTATTCTGAAACTTGCGCTTTCCAGCGACGGAAAGATCGGCGTCGAGGGCGAGGGGCAGGTCGCGATCACCGGCGATATCGCGCGCCGCGAAGTCTATCTGATGCGCGCCGAAGCCGACGGCATCCTGATCGGCATCGGCACCGCGCTTGAGGACGATCCGGCGCTGACCGTACGGCTGCCCGGCCTGGAGAACCGCTCGCCGGCGCGCATCGTGCTCGACCGCCAGATCCGACTGCCGGACACCTCCAAGCTGGTCTCCGGCGTCGACCGCGTGCCGCTCTACCTCGCCGCCTGCCTCGAGGCCGATCCGCAGCGGCGGGCCACGCTTGAGCGCGCGGGCGTGCACTTCATCGGAACGGAAACGTATGGAGGTGAGGTGGCCTTGCCTGAGCTGCTCGAGGATCTGGCGGCGCTCGGCATGGCGAGCGTCCTGGTCGAGGGGGGCGCCAGGGTGGCCAAGGCTTTCCTCGACGAAGACCTGGTCGATCGCATCGTGCTGTTCGGCGGGCCGGACGCGATCGGCGAAGAAGGCATTGCATCGCCCATCGACGCCGACCATATCCCGGCAGGTTTCCGCAAGTTGCGCGAGATGCGCTTCGGCGAGGACAGCTACGCCGAGTGGGTAAGACCATGACCCAAGAAATGGGAACCGGTTTGGTCAACCTGAAAGACAGAGACATCTGATGTTCACGGGAATTGTTACCGATGTCGGCACCGTCGCTGCCGTGACGCCGCTCAGGGAAGGGGTCGGACTGCGCATCGACACCGCCTATGACCCGGAAGGCATCGCCATCGGCGCCTCGATCTCCTGCGCCGGCGTCTGCCTGACGGTGACGGCGTTGCCGGAAGGCGGCTCCAACGCCCGCTGGTTCGAGGTCGAGGCCTGGGAAGAGGCGCTCAGGCTGACCACAGCGATGGGCTGGAAGTCCGGCACTAGGATCAATCTGGAACGGGCGCTGAAGATCGGCGACGAGCTCGGCGGCCACATCGTGTCCGGTCATGTCGACGGCACGGCCGAGATTGTCGAGCGCAAGGACGAGGGCGACGCCGTGCGCTTCACGCTCGAAGCGCCGCGCGAGCTCGCGAAATTCATCGCGCCAAAGGGCTCGGTCGCGCTCGACGGCACTTCGCTCACCGTCAACAAGGTCGAGGGCACCCGCTTCGACGTGCTGCTGATCCACCATTCGCTGACCGTCACCACCTGGGGCGAACGCCAGGTCGGCGACCGCGTGAACCTCGAGATCGACACCATGGCTCGCTACGCCGCGCGCCTGGCGGAGGCGGCGAAAGAAGGGCTTTGAGCCACCCCGGCAAATTAGACCGGGCCTGAGCATCGGACAAAGCTTGCGAATGCTGCCGCTTCGGCCTAAGTCACCGGCGACCCCCGGAGACATCTATGGCTGGCATATCCCAACACGGCAAAGCGTTCATCCGTCCGAAGGACAAGGCGCACCTTCTCATCGTCGAGGCGCGCTTCCATGACGACCTTGCCGACGCGCTGCTCGAAGGCGCAACGAGTGCGCTGGACGAGGCAGGCGCTACCTATGACGTCGTCACCGTCCCCGGCTCGCTGGAAATCCCGGCAGTGATCACCTTCGCGCTCGACGGCGCCGCCGAAGGCGGCACCGCCTATGACGGTTTCGTGGCGCTGGGCACCATCGTGCGCGGCGACACCTACCATTTCGACATCGTCGCCAATGAATCGAGCCGCGCGCTGATGGACCTCTCCGTGCAGGAAGCGGTCTGCATCGGCAATGGCATCCTGACCACCGAGAACGACGCCCAGGCCTGGACGCGCGCCAGACGTTCGGAAGGCGACAAGGGCGGCTTTGCCGCGCGCGCGGCTCTGACCATGATCGCCCTCAAACAGCAGCTGGGAGCGCGATCGTGAGCGAGCCCGCGTCGCCCGGCCAGCCCACGGCCCGCCACGCCAACAAGCGCGGCGCCGCCCGGCTCGCCGCCGTGCAGGCGCTCTACCAGATGGACGTTGCCGGCAGTGGCGTGATCGAGATCACGGCCGAGTACGAAGCGTTCCGGCTCGGCAAGGAAGTCGACGGCGCGCTCTATCGCGAGGCCGATGCGCAATGGTTCCGCGCCATCCTCACCGGTGTCGTCGAGAACCAGAAGACCATCGATCCGGTCATCCGCCAGGCGCTGACCGACGACTGGCCGCTGTCGCGGCTGGATTCGACGCTGCGCGCCATCCTGCGCGCCGGCGTCTACGAGCTGATGAAGCGCGACGACGTTCCGGTGGCGGTGATCGTCTCGGAATATGTCGACATCGCCAAGGCCTTCTACGAGGAAGACGAACCGAAGCTCACCAACGCCGTGCTCGACCGCGTGTCGCGCCGGGTGCGCGGCGAAGGCCGCGGCAAGGACGCTTCGTGACGGCCGCGGCCGTCGTTGCCGAGGCCGGTAAGGAAGCGCGCCGCACGGCGCTGCTGCTTGCCGCCGCGCAGGCGATCATCGGCTCGGCCGCACCCATCGCCATCTCGCTTGGCGCGCTTGCGGGACAATACCTGCTTGGGCCCGACAAATCGCTGGCGACGGCGCCGGTCACCGGCTTCAACATCGGCGTGGCGCTGGGCGCGCTGCCGGCCGCCGCCATCATCCGCCAGCTCGGCCAGCGCGGCGGCTTCATGACCGGCACCGTCGTCACCGCGCTCGGCGGGCTTGTCGCGACGCTGGCGCTGTTCAACCCGAGTTTCTGGCTGTTCGCCTTCGGCCTGCTGGTGATCGGGGTGGGCGGCGCTTTCGTCCAGCAGTTCCGCTTCGCTGCCGCCGACAACGCGCCGCCCGAATTCAAGGCGCGCGCCATCTCTTTCGTGCTGGCGGGCGGCATCGTCACCGCCATTCTCGGGCCGCAGATCGTCATCTTCACACGCGAATCCTTCGCACCGGTGATGTTCGCCGGCTCGTTCGCCTCCATCCTGGTACTGTCGGCCGTCGGCGCGGTCATCCTG
>NZ_RZOF01000502.1:0-3190 GCF_003998955.1 Mesorhizobium sp. M4B.F.Ca.ET.017.02.2.1
GTGCGGGCACTGTCGAGTTGCGAATTCAGGGCCGCGATTTTGGCGTCGGCGGCTCTGAGCTGCAAGGCGAGCTTGTCGTCGACGACCGTGGCGACCACGTCGCCCTTGCCCACCTGGGCGCCCTCCGAGACGTGAACGGACGCGACGGTTCCCGAAATCCTTGCCCTGGCCGGCAGGATGGTGCGGCTCTCCACCTGTCCATACACGGCCTTCATCTCGGTGATGGTCGTGGACTTGACGATGAATTCGGCGGCGTGTGTAGCGATCGCAAAAAGGCCGGCGGCGCCGACCAGAAGAATGTACGCCAGGGCCGAATGCAGTGGTTTCATTGGCTAATCTCAGTCGGTTGAAATGGATATGGAGGCGACGGAGCCGCCTCCCGGCTTAGCGGCCCTTGCTCGATGACGTGCCCTTATTCGAACGCTGCACCCGGCTTGCAGCCGAGCTTCTTGAAGATCATCGCTGCCGGGCAGAAGCCCGTGACCGAGGCCTGCATCATGTTGAGCCCGGCGAATGCCGTCAGCAGGAACCAGTAAGGCGAATAGTAGATGCCGAGCGTGAGCGATATCAGCACTACGAAGCCCGCAAACATGAGAACTGCCTTGTCTATCGTCATAATTCTTGTCTCCTGAACGCCGTGCCTATTCGGCCGGCTCGATGTGGATGGCCTTGAGTTTCTTGATGCCCAGGACGTCGAGCGCCAGCCCCTCGTAGAAGGTTTCGCTCTTTCCCTGCCGCACCTTGTGAAGGAAGTATTTCTCGAACCCCACTTTCGCCGCATGGACCCATTTGCCTTGCGAGGACCAGTTGACGTTGCGGGGAGGGATCTGCGGCTGCGCGACAAAGGCTATACCTTCATCGCCGAAATCGGCGAGGCAGATCGCGTTCCACGTCGCGACGGCCCTCGGTTCCTGGCCGCGTAGCAGCGCGCCGATGTTCTCGGCGGTGGCCGTGACCATGGATTCGATCATGAAGCCGGTCTTGGGAACGCCGACGGGAAGCGGCGTCTTGCCGACCGGCGGAATGGCCACGCAGACTCCGATCGCGAAGACGTTGGGATGGGTCTGGTTGCGCTGGTGCTTGTCGATGGTGACGAAGCCGCGCGGATTGACAAGGTCCTCGGTCCCCATCAGCGCCGGAACGCCACGGAAGGCAGGCAGCATCATCGAGAAGGCGAAGGGCAGGTCGCGCTTGGCTTTGGTCGTCCCGTCCTCGTCGACTTCCTCGACGTGCATCATGTCGGCGTCGACCGAAGCCACCTTGGCGTTGGTGATCCACTTGATGTGGCGATCCCGCATGGCGCTTTCGAGCAGGCCCTTGGTGTCGCCGACCCCGTCGAGACCGAGATGGCCGATATAGGGTTCCGGCGTCACGAAGGTCATCGGGATGCGGTCGCGTACCCTGGCCTTGCGCAACGCTGTGTCGAGGATGAAGGCGAATTCATAGGCCGGGCCGTAGCAGGACGCGCCCTGAACCGCGCCCACGACGACTGGACCGGGCTTGCGAACCAGTTCGTCGAATTTCGCCCGCGTGGCGACGGCATGGTCGATGTGGCAGATGGATTGGGTATGTCCGGCAGGTCCGAGACCCGGCACCTCGTCGAAGGCAAGATCGGGACCGGTCGCGATGATCAGATAGTCGTAGTCGACGAAGGTGCCGTCGTTGAGTTCGACGCGGTTTTCCTTCGGATGCACCTTCTTTGCGCCTTCGGGACGCAGCGCGATGCCGCGCCGCTTGAAGGTATCCGCCAGATCGACAGTGACATCATTGCGCTCCCGCCATCCTACGGCCACCCAGGGATTTGAAGGTACAAAGGAATAGGACGTGCCGAGCGTGACCACGGTCAGCCGATCCGCTCGGCGCAGCTTGTCGCGTATTTCGTATGCCATGATCGTGCCGCCGAGACCTGCTCCGAGGACGACGATGTGGGACATGATGATCCTCCCGTTGGTTCGATCTTCGAAGCATCCTGCGGGTGAAAGTCGCGTTCTTCGTTGATCGGGCTCAATTTCCAAACGGCGCGGCGCAATTGTAAGGTACGGCGTCGGCCAACCCGATTGGCAAGCTTGCATGTAACATTCAAAGATAATAAATTCAAGATTATGAATGTATCAGATTTGATCCCGGCCTCAGGCAGGGCGGCGGAACTGCTCCGGAGCCTGTCCCATCCACAGCGTTTGCTCGTGCTATGCGCCCTCGGAAATGAGGAGCGCTCGGTGGCCGAGTTGCGAGAGCTGCTCGACATCGACCAGGTGCCTATGTCGCAACAGCTTATGCGGCTGCGGGCCGATGGTTTGGTCGAGGCGCGCCGGGACGGCACGACGGTCTACTACCGCATCACGAGGCCGGAGGTGCTCACGGTGATCGAGGCGCTGCATTCCGCCTTCTGCCCGAGTTGACTCGGCGCATCCCGCTTGGGCTTGACTAAGGTCAATGCGATGCAGGTCGAACCGGCATTACCTGCCTGCCAATAGCAAAACGAAAAGATCGGACACGGCCCCCTACAGCGCTCGGCTGATCCAGCGTCGGAGAAACACATGATCCTGAACAACGGCACTCTCGTGGCGGTAACTGACGGCGAGATCCTGCGACTGTTTCATAATAAGGGGCATGAACCTCATATCGAGCTTATCGAAATCGAGGATCCCATCCTTGAAATGGCCCGCGCAGGATCCGGCGGGAGGCATCGCAGCTCAACCGCCAATCCGGACGAGTCTCGGCTGCGTGAGGACGACTTTGCGGGATCGGTCGCCGCTTATCTCAATGAGCAGTCGCATGAAGATTACTGTGAGCATGTTTTGATCATCGCCGACCCGCGCACGCTTGGAGAGCTGCGAAGGCACTATCAGCCCTCGTTGAGCGCCAAACTGGTCGGCGAGATCACCAAGGACTTTGTCAAGCATTCCGTCCTGTCGATCGAAGGTGCCATAGAGATTGCCTGATCAAACGCATTCTGCACCGCAGCGATTGGCATAGTGATCTCCATATAGATCGCTGTGTCCAATGTCTCGTGTCGGAGCGATAGGACGTTCGCCATGGCTGTTCGAGAAAACGCTGTCGTTCCACTCGGCGTATTGATGCGCTCGCGGGTTCTGCCGAGCACGCCACAACCTATGGCAGGGGCGCGCTGGGGGCACCCTTACTGAACCTTGATGGTTGCCCACATACCCTTCATGAAATGATCGGGGAC